>NCRO01000192.1 GCA_002849045.2 Candidatus Sediminicultor secundus | reverse complement strand
AGGCCTGATAAATAAGAAAAGATTACCGATGTGTCATGTCTTCCTTACTTAATTGATAAGATAGGACTCATTCTACTATTTACCTAAACTTATTGAAGTACCTTTTGAGAAAGTCTTTTAGGAATGATACTTTTAAGCTTACTAATTAATTTCAGGTTGCCACAAAATCCCTACAGAAAAGAAGAGCGGTATAATTAAAAATGCAAGTGTGCATACTTTGCAACACAGTTTTACCACTCATTTACTGGAACATGGTACTGATTTAAGGTATATTCAAGAGTTGTTAGGTCATAAAAATTTAAAAAACAACAGAAATATATACCCATGTTACTAAAACTGTGATGAATAAAATAATAAGTCCAATTGATAATTTGCGTATTAAACGATAATTGAAAGATTTGGTGGAAATGTATGGTGCGTGTGTATTGACGTTATATGAAAAATTGGGCGGTTTTGAAGAAAAATGTGTGAGTTTATTGGGTTTTTTGGACAAGTGACGCCCGTGGCAAAACAAAGCTCAGCGGAAAAGCCGCCCAGGCGGCTCATCCTGACCGTTAGGCTGCTCGCAATTTCAACAACCCAATGTTGAAGGAGGTGATGTGTATATACATGTTATGCGAATTAACTCCCCAATGATATATTTGGGGTTATTCAAAATTTTAGCGTTGGTCCAATCAGTAAGGAGGAGAAAAATGAAAAAATCAAATTGGTTACTCTTAACAAGCATTTTGGTTATCACTTCAGCGATGCTTTGCTTTACTTTTAGTTTCAAAACGGAGGCAGATAGTATAGAAGACGATATCACTGCCATTAAAAAGGTATTACCCCAATATGCCGTCGGGGTTAATACTGGAGATTTCGATCTTTGGATTTCCCTATGGGCTGATGACGGGGTACAGATGCCACCAGGCGCCCCTGCTAGAATCGGGAAAGAGCAGATAGGAAAAGCAGTGAAACCCGCATTCGATAAGATGAATAGAGATATTACCATCCATATAAAGGAAGCTAAGGTATATGGCGACTTAGGATTAACTCGATGTACATACACATTGAAAATGACTCCAAAAGCAGGCGGCGAGACGATTACTTTGCCAGAAGGTAAAGCCTTGACCCTATATGAAAGGCAATCTGATGGCTCTTGGAAGATAATATACGATTGCTTCAACTCTAATGTCCCTCCAAAATAGGAGTAACAAGCCAAGCTGGTAGCGACAGATTAAAAGGAGTGTTGATCCCTGGCTAATCTGAAAGCCAGGATGGAAGTGTGAAGTCCAAACTTAGACAGACGGCTAACTTCGCACAACAACGGGCTAAGCGGTGGAGGGGCATAGCCCCTCCACTCAAATTCACCTTTACTTCCACTGCAATAGGTCTAACAGCGGATAAAAGGCTTAGAATAAATGGGGACTTCCCATTTTCTTAAATAATTAATATTTTACTTTTAAATTAGATAAATTGGGGAAGGTATGCCAAGTCAATAATTCGGTAACTTTTAGCGGAAAACCTATAGGGTCTGAGGAGTTTCTTAACCGGATGGTTGAGGTTTTAGGTATTATTATAGATAGACGTCCTAAAGGAAGACCTCGTAAAATGGAAAGCTAAACCATAGAAAAAAATAGGATGTGTCTCTATTAAAAATTACTCAAAAGGAGGAGATTATGGCAAAAAGATGGTGGATGATCGACAAACTGTCCAATAGCCTTAAAAGCGCGAAAATTGATAAGGAAATCTGCAGAACAATCCTTCAAGGCTGGGGCCCAGCTTCCGCAGAGACCAAAGCCTGCAGAGAGGGCCACATGGATGAAAAAGGTTATAGATCGTATGGATAACCTACTTGAAGAGGGGATACGATTTAAGATAAGAGAGGATTGTGCTTGTTGCGTCAGCCGCGGTACTAAAAGAATCAAGACCATGAAGAAACTAATCAAGAAGAACCCTGATCTGGAATCTTTTGTTGCTGCAGTGCAAGATTCTGGTTTCCTTGGTGCCAGGGTAGAACTAAAAGAGAATACCATTTACGCAACGTTTGGAATCGGACATTGTGTGTGTACTGGAATAAACGCAGCCAAAGAACCGGTATCGATAACATATTGCCATTGTTGTAAAGGTCATGTGATAAAGTTGCTAGAAGCGGCCTTCAAAAAGCCTCTGAGAGGTGAAGTGTTCACATCGTGTATTAGTGGTTCTGATGACTGCAGGTTTGCAATTCATTTGGACTAACGAATGATAGAATCTATTGTCAAATATTGGTAGGGGGGGCACTACTTCGACTAACAGTGGGTTTATACCGTTTTACTAAATTTTTGGCTGGTGTATATGAGTTATTGAGCGTTCATCTTTCTTTGAACGTTTAGTATTATTATATGGAAGTTTGTTGCAGTCACTCAGCCAAAAACTTCATAAACCCGTGAGACGTTAGACACCATAATGCGGATTCTAGGCCAATAACAGATATAGAGATATGGAATCATTACAAAATCAAATTTCAGGAGGAGAAAAATGTGTGAATTTTGTACCGAACATGGTGAGGGGAAGAAGTGGTACCTGCAAATGAAGAATTACTCTGAAGAGCTACTTCAGGTAGAACTTACTTCCCGTCAAAAAGAGATCGTTAAAGCAGAAAACCGTCTTGAATGGAATATTCGTGCTTTTGGTAGCTTTGTTATGCCCGCGATTACTGGTGTTTCAGAACAGCAAGAAGAACAAGATGTAGTATCGGATGTGGAGAAACCCAGCGATGATGAGATTATACAAGCTAGTAAAATTACCCACTTTGGACAAGTCCTGCCGATTGAGGATGTAGAAAAAGTCATAGATATGGTCAGTTCAATTACCCGAATGCCCTGTGGATGTAGATTTAAAACCATCGGAAAAACAGATAAAAGATATTGCTTCGGATTAGGGATAGATAAGTGGGGAATCTTAGGGAAATTTCCTGATTCTGCATCTTCCCTGGAGGTACTCGATAAACAAGAAACGAAGAAGATTATTCGTAAATATGATGAAGAAGGCCTCATTCATAGTATCTGGACCGGAGTTACGCCTTATATTATGGGTATATGTAATTGTGACCATGATTGTCTTGCTTATAGAGGATATATCGAGAATGATGGATTACCGATCTTCTTTAGAGCAGAATACATCTGTGAAGTTGACTGGGAATTATGTACTGGATGTAAGTCATGTATGAGTCAATGTCAGTTTGGTGCAATATTCTACTCCTCTACGCTTTCTAAGGTATATATTAATCCAAAGAAATGTTTTGGATGTGGACTTTGTAGGGCTGCATGTCCAAATGAAGCAATCAGGATTCTATCAAGACAGAAAAATCCCGAAACTGCGAATATTTGGTAAGAATTCAGATGATTTTCCTAAAATTTATCAAGGAGAAAGGAAATAGTGAAAAAAATAGGGATGATTGGTGGCTTTGGACCGGAAGCAACTTTGGATTATTATAGATTGCTTATTGAAACATATCGCAAAAAAATAAAGGATGGAAGTAATCCGGAAATTATAATTTATAGTATGGATATTAATATTCTCTTAAATCTAGTAGCAAACCAGCAATGGGACAATTTAGTAAAATGGTTAGTAAATAGCTTAGAGGTTTTACATAAAGCAGGAGCCAATTTTGGATTTATTTCTGCGAATACACCACATATTGTCTTTGACAGGGTCAATGAATTATCACCCCTACCCTTATTAAGCATTGTAGAGGAAACTTGTAAACACATTGATAGATTGGCTTTAAGAAGAGAAGGTTTATTGGGGACTAAATTTACCATGCAAAGTGACTTTTATCAAAAAGTCTGTGATAAATATAAGGTAGCAGTTTTTGTCCCCAATGAAAAAGAACAAGAGTATATCCATAGTAAATTGATTACCGAAATCGAGTTTGGGATATTTCTCGATAAAACACGAGAGGGTTTGCTTAATATTATTAAGAGGATGATTGATGAAAATTTAATTGAAGGGATAATACTGGGATGTACAGAATTACCTTTAATTCTTACCAAGAGTGAGTTTGATATACCCTTTCTTAATACTACGAAGATTCATGTTGAAAGTATTGTTAACTATTACTTAAAATGTAGCAAAGGAAAATAAGAATTGAGTGGTGTTGCTTTCAGAAGACATTAGGCGAAATTATTCCTTAGGAGGGTTGATATGACTGAAGTTCTCATCAGAGAAGCAAAGGAATCCGACCTATTAACAATTGGAAAGTTAACGCTTGAACTCATCGAAGCGATGGGAAGCACAGAAGGTATTGACATTAAACTGATTGCTGAGAATTGTCGAAATCTTTTAAGTGAAGTTAACTCTCATATTTTGGTGGCAGAGATAGAGGGAATGGTTGCCGGGTTTGTCAACTTTACGACTCGTAAGACAATTTTACATCGTGGTCTTTCTGGGTTAATTGACGAGCTTATCGTCGCTAAAAGTTATCGTGGTAAGGGTATTGGCAAGCAATTACTATCAAGTGCTATCGAAAAGAGCCGTCAACTCGGATGCTGTGAAGTTGAGGTTAGCACTGAGAAGACAAATATAAAAGCGAGAGAATTCTACAGACAATATGGTTTTACAGAGCGTGGCGTGTTTCTCGAAATTGATTTGTGATGATAAGAATGTGGCTTACTTGTTAAAGAATACCCATTTTTAGGATGGTTTTATGAGCTTTAAAATTGAAGGTCAGTTAATCAATTTACGTCCGACAGCTCATACAGATATTAGAGATTACGAAAAATAGAATAACCCTAATATGAAGGCCTGGCAATATGATGGCCCTTAGTACAATGATGATTTATCTGCCCTTATTACCGAGAGAAAGAAATGGCTTGAGGAGGGTTGCAAAAGACCGTATCGTTTCTTAGAAATTGAGACCAAAGAAGGGAAACATATCGGTTGGGTTATTGTTTATTATAAGAAAGACGATCCACATATTACTGAAGTCGGCATAAATATTGTTGAAGACACTCTTTGGAGCAAAGGTTTAGGCACAGAGGCATTTTCCTTATGGGTAGATTATCTATTTACAGAACGTGAATTAACCCGTATTGGTTTTACCACCTGGGAAGGCAATAAGGGAATGATCCGGATTGGTGAAAAATTAGGCTTTGCTAAAGAAGCAAGAATAAGGAAAAGTTGCTTTATTAATGGAGTTTTTTACGACAGAATAAAAATGGGCATTTTACGTGAAGAATGGGAATTAAAAAAGAAACACAGTGTCTAAAAACGGGCTTTACACCTCGCGCCCTCATTGGATAAATTATATTAAAGCGTGGCACTCGTTGTTCTCTATTCTCATAGAGTAGACAGACCTTTTTATTACACTATTATCATATTTTAAGAAATTACAGTATATTAAATCTCGAGACCTAGCCCCAAATATCCAAAAAACTTTCCGGAATCTTTGCATTAAAAAAGCAGGGGGGATTAAATAAGTTTTTTTAAAAAGAGGATTTTTAAAAGATTTGTCGTATAATAAATAGGGAACAATACTATAATTGCAAAGAAGTAATTCACAAATTCACTCGCCCCTTTTCAGGAGGGGGCTTTTGTTTCGACCAATCGGGAGTGCTAGACCTAAAGTGAAAATAGAGAAAGGAGGTGTTAACCATGATCGCAGCGTATGTCTTGGTACAAATCAGCGCCACAAATCCAGGTGAGGTGGTGGAGAAGATTCGCCGAATTGAAGGCGTAAAGCAGGCTCACGTAACGGCTGGACCCACTGACTGTATCGCCTTCATTGAAGGCACAGATCTGCACGCGCTAGGGGAGTCTATTGTGGCGATCCGGACCGTGGAGGGAGTCGAGAAAACCGACTCGCGCTTCGTCTTCGCCTGATTTCGTGTGTCGTTCGCTTCGCTGGCTCGGTGCATGGGGAAAACGCCAAGGTATTCATCTTAAAGAATTTACCTAAACCTATCAGCTGGTAAATCCTTAGTTTGTTTTTTTATCATTATCCCTATTCAATTTTCCCCCGTATAAATACGAGAATTTAACGGGGCGAACCCAACTCTATTTTTACTCCTGCTAATTCTTTCTGCACCTCCGAAAAGCGAAGAGAGTAATACTCTCGATTTTGCTGGTTTAAGCTGGTGAGCGTACTGTGTATCTCTTTGGTGTTTTCCAGTATCTGACGATAACCTTCCTTT
>NCRO01000191.1 GCA_002849045.2 Candidatus Sediminicultor secundus | reverse complement strand
TTTCTATACTTTTGTAAGGGTGACCAAACCATATCTTACACGTACCTATTCTTCGCTGTCTGGAGAACATTTCAAGGATTGGAGAATTACAAAATAACAGAATTTAAAAACACTGGTTTGTTTTAGTTTTTTTAAAATAGCCATGCGTCCTTGAAAACAAGAGGATTGCATGGCTATTTTTTGCCTTTATTTTTTTCCATTTTATGATATAATATTTTGGTAATATCTAAATTTAATTGTATAGGAATTTACTTTTTTCATAAGCCCTAATTAGTGAATAGTATTTAGTAATTAAACGAAAAATGAAAAGCTTAAAACGCAAAACTATAACTCAAAATTAAAAATTGAAAGAAAAAGTTTTGAGTTTTAAATTATGGTTTTTCGCTTTTCGCTTTAAGTTTTTAATTCAATTAGGACAGGTACCTCATTAATATAAAACTATACACTAAACACTACTCGCTCTACGTTATGCTAAATAATAACGACTATTCGCTAACGACTAATTTAACTATTATTTTTTTATTTATCTGATGTCATAATATAAACTAGTAAAAATTAAAAAGAAAGGGAGTAGAAGTATGATCAATTATGTTATTAGGAGAATTTTATGGGCTATACCGGTTTTATTGATAATATCTTTAGTAACTTTTAGTTTAGCCCATGTTATTCCCGGAGGGCCTTTTGACAAAGAAAAACCTTTACCAGCAGAGATTATCGCCAACTTAGAAGCCTACTATGGTTTAGATGACCCTTTATGGAAACAATATACTGATTATCTTTGGAATGCCCTCCATGGTGATTTTGGGCCTTCTTATTCTTCTCTAAGCAGGACGGTAAATGATATTATGAGCGCACATTTTCCCGTTTCAGCCCAATTGGGGGTGTTAGCCTTAATTATAGCTATGGTGGTGGGGATTCCTCTGGGGATGGTTTCTGCCCTAAAACAAAATTCTTTTATAGATTATTTCTGCATGTTCTTTGCTTTATTAGGGGTATCTGTTCCAGCAATGACTTTGGGTCCTTTAATGATCTGGATATTTGCTTTAAAATTGCATATCTTACCTGTAGCCCGATGGGGGACCTGGCAGCAGGCAATTATGCCTGCCTTTACATTAGGTATAGGAGGTGCTGCTATTTTAGCAAGATTAACCAGAGCGAGTATGCTGCAAGTGATTAGAGAAGATTACATCAGGACTGCAAGATCAAAGGGAGTCTCAGAAAAAAACGTTACCATCTATCACGCGCTGAAAAATGCCCTTATTCCGGTGGTAACTGTAATAGGTCCCATGTTTGCTCTCTTGGTTACCGGCTCATTAATTGTAGAGCAGATATTTGCTATCCCGGGTTGTGGAAAATATTTTATTACCAGTATTACCAATCGAGATTATCCCGGGGTTCTAGGTATTATGTTACTTTCTATCCGTAACTG
>NCRO01000190.1 GCA_002849045.2 Candidatus Sediminicultor secundus | reverse complement strand
CTTCTTCTCTGTTCGTTCGCTCCTCTCAACCTCTCTGCCTCCTCCTACACCCACTCTCTCTGTCTCGTCGGCAGCGTCAGATGTGTATAAGTGACAGTTCATTTCTCCCTATCTTTTTCTTCTTTTTCCTTCCTTCCTCTCCCAATCCTTTCCTTTTAACAAAAGGTGATTTTTTTGTTTGACTGCTAATCATAGGAGCAGGTGCTTCTCTTCTTACCTGGCGAACCCCTTGAGATTCTTCTTTTTTAAGCCTGACTTTATAAATAAATTTTACTACTTCTTCTTTTATACTGTTGATCATATCTTGAAACATGTTATTGGCTTCAAAATGATATTCCATCAATGGGTCTTTCTGTCCATAAGCCCTTAGTCCTATACCCTGTTTTAATTCATCTAAACGTCGTAGATTGTCTTTCCATTCCCGATCTACCACCCGAAGTACAATCATCGTTTCAATTTGTCTCATCAAAGATGGTGTAAATTCTTTTTCCCGTAATTTATATATTTCAAAAGTTTTTTCTGTTAAAATGTCCTGTAATTTAGGAATAGACAATTTAAGTATTTCTTCCTTAGGGATAACCAATGAAATAGAGAAGATTTGCATAAAATGATCTTTAAGCCCTGACCAATCCCATTCCTCAGGATAAATTTCTTTATTGGTATAATTTTTCAAGATATTTTCAATAGTGTCTTTTACCATTTCTAAAATATGTTCTTTAACATCTTTACTCTCTAATACCATCCTTCGTTGTTCATAAATTACCTTCCTCTGGTATTCCATTTCATTATCAAAATCTAAAAGCTGTTTTCTTATCTCAAAATTTCTTCCCTCTACTTTTTTCTGAGCACTCTCTATTGACCTGGTAACTAAAGGATGCTCAATAGGAATATCTTCCTCCATACCTAATTTTTCCATAATTCCAGAAATCCGATCGGAACCAAAGAGCCGCATGAGGTCATCTTCTAAGGAAAGAAAAAAGCGAGAAGAACCAGGGTCACCCTGTCTTCCCGATCTACCCCTTAACTGATTATCAATACGCCTACTCTCATGTCTTTCCGTTCCAACTACATGTAAGCCTCCTAATTTAGCTATCCCTTCACCCAAGACAATATCAGTTCCTCGTCCAGCCATATTAGTAGAAATAGTTACATTTTTACCCTGACCTGCTTGGGCTATAATTTCTGCTTCTCTCTCGTGATTTTTTGCATTCAAGACATTGTGTCCAATATTCTCTTTCTTTAATAACCTACTCAACATTTCTGATTTATCAATCGATACTGTTCCTACTAAAATAGACCTTCCCATCTTATGAACTTCAACTATCTCTTTAATAACTGCTTTAAATTTTTCTCTTTCAGTCCTATAGATCACATCTACACAATTATTCCTGATTAATTTTTTATTAGGAG
>NCRO01000189.1 GCA_002849045.2 Candidatus Sediminicultor secundus | reverse complement strand
TGAGAGTCATACTGAATTTGATCTTGATGTAGCTAAATCTCAATCTATGGAAAACCCCGTATATTACATTCAGTATGCTTATGCGCGGATATGTAGTATAATAAAAAAAGCTAAATTAGAAGGAATAAAAATTAGAAAAAGCAAAGAAGTTAATCTTCACTTATTGGATAAAGAGGAAGAATTTGAATTAATTAAAAAATTATCTTCCTTAAGAAAAGTGGTTAGAAAGAGTGCTTTAACCTGGAAACCACATCTTTTAACTACATATCTTTATGATCTGGCTTCTTCGTTTCATAAGTATTATACTGTACATCGGGTAATTACTGAAGATACAGAATTGACTAAAGCTCGTTTAATATTAATTGATTGCACCAGGATAGTATTGTTTAATACTCTTAAGATTTTAGGGATTTCAGCTCCGGAGAGTATGTAATTAGTCGTTAGTGAATAGTGAAGTGAATAGTATATAGCGAAAAACGAAAAGCGCAAAACGTAAAATGAAATTCGTATCTCGTATCTCGTTAAGAATTAGTTATCCGGTTAGCTGGTTAAATAAATAACAAGTAACTAACCATATGGGAGAAATGAAATTGGATAAAACCAGATTTATAATAATTACCGGTCTGTCCGGAGCGGGAAAAAGTATAGGGGTTAAGTGCTTTGAAGATGCTGGTTTTTTCTGTATAGATAATATTCCTTCCCAGCTAATCCTCAAATTTGCTGAAATTTGTTTAAAATCAAAGGGGAAATTGTCAAAGATTGCTTTAGTGGTAGATATAAGAGGAGGAATTTTTTTTAAGGATTTATACGAATCACTTGATTATTTAAAAGAATTAGGGATTAATCGAGAGATATTATTTTTAGAGGCAAGTGATGAGATGTTGATGCACCGATTTAGCGGAACCAGGAGAAAACATCCTCTAAATATTTCAAACAACATTCTGGAAAACATACAAGCAGAGAGAGAACAGTTAAAAGAATTAAGGTCACAAGCTAACCTAATAATAGATACTTCTGATTTAACTCCCAAACAATTAAGTAATGAAATTATCAGGAATTTTATAAAAGGAAAAGAACAAAAGATTCAGATAACCCTAATCTCTTTTGGATATAAATATGGTATTCCTATCGATGTAGACATTGTCTTTGATGTTAGATTTCTTCCCAACCCCTTCTATGTAGATAAATTAAAAAATTTGCCGGGGACCAATGAGAAGATTGAAAAATATGTAACCGAATTTCCTACAACCCAACATTTTATGGAAGTTTATTTTAGTTTATTAGATTATTTAATCCCTTATTATGTTAAAGAAGGTAAGACATATCTTTCTATTGCTTTCGGATGTACCGGGGGCAGACACAGATCGGTGGTTTTAATAGATAATTTAGCGAATTATTTAAAAGGAAAAGAATATAAGCTATTTGTGAAACATAGAGATATGAATAAAGATGAAATAAAGATTAAAAATGACTTATGAGATTTGACTAAAAACTTAAAGCGAAAAGGGAAAAACCATAGAATATATAAAGGTTTAGTGTAAGGGGTTCAATTCATCGAACCCGCAATCAAAACGAGTCAGATAAACCCGACCCTTACTTTAAAAACAATACTTTATACGAAAAAAGTTTTGAGTTTTGTTGTAATTTTTTAATCAACATATATAATTTAGAAGAAAAATATGCCAAAGGAAGAGTTAAATGTTATTTTCTTACCGAGTAAAAAATGAATTAGCCAGAATAATTCCCAGGGATATATCTAAACAGAAGGATGAATTACTGGCATTTATAAAATTAAAAGGAAATATCGTTAAATCGGGTCAGAAAAAAAATTTAGTTATTATCTTAAAAGACCCTACTACCACACGAACTGCTTATAATTTGATTAAAAGGGTTTTTAAAATTTATCCCTTAGTTGAAAAAGAAAATTCATCGAATACAAAAAAACATTATAAAGTTAAAATTCCTTTTTTAAAAGAAACTGTGAAAATTTTAAAAGAATTGAATTTAAGCTGGGGAAATGAACCTATACACGATAAACAATATATCGGAGAAAAAAGATCAAATTTAAATAAAAATTTTTCTAAAGATTCATATTTAAGAGGAGCCTTTTTGGTAAATGGATTTGTAAATGATCCGGAAAAGATGTATCACTTAGAAATTTCCACAAATGATGAAGGGGAAGCAAATTTTATTCATACCCTCTTTGACTATTACGGTTTAAACTCTCGGGTAAGTTTTTGGAAGAAGAAGTGGGTAGTATATTTAAAGAGAGGGGATAGCATATTTGAATTTCTAAGACTAATCGGGCTTCAGAATGCTTTATTGTATTTTCAAGATATAAGGGCTAGAAAAGATGTATTAAATACTGTAAATAGATTAGTTAATTGTGAAACGGCAAATTTAGATAAAATAGTTCTTTCTGCTGCTAAACAGTTACATGATATTGATGTGATAGAAAAGAAAATAGGTTTGCAGCATATTTCACCGAGATTATTATTGGTAGCTGGAGTACGTAAAAATTTACCTTATTCCAGTTTACAGGAATTAGTTGAGGAAGTAGATTTTAAAATTACTAAATCGGGGATTTATCATCGGTTAAAGAAGATTTCTCAGATTGCGGAAAGTTTATAAACCATAAGAATTTTTTCTTCTTTAGCAATTGGCATTCTATCTATGATGCTAAAAGTGAAAATCTCCTTGATTGATATATAAGTAGTTAGTGTAAACTTTAGTGGGGTAGTTAGTTAAAAAGAAGAATACTACTTTTTTGTATCTTTTTTCTCTTTCTTAACTCAATTGTATAGGAATTTCCTTTTTCCATAATCTCTGTTTAGTAAATACTTATTTAGTAAGGTAAACTCTGCTTAATAGATACTCACTTAGCAGAGTAAACAAAAGTCAGTAAAACAGAGAGGGCACAATTCATTGTACATCTACAAAAGAAAAGTAGGATCATGGTGTGCCATGTCTTCTTGTACTAACGACTATTCACTATTCACTAACGACTAATTTAAGACTATATTTGGTATATTAAAAACTTTTTGGTAAAATAATATTACTATATTAAAAAGGAGGGGTAAAATGGCAAATGTAATTTTAAAGAATCTTACTAAAAAATTTAAAGAGGTAATTGCAGTAGATGATCTAAGCATAGAAATAAAGGATAAGGAATTTGCGGTCTTAGTCGG
Source organism: Candidatus Sediminicultor secundus (assembly GCA_002849045.2). The sequence goes on along the minus strand of NCRO01000189.1, from coordinate 2,693 downwards.
TCCGTCTGGTTGTGGGAAGACCACAACCCTAAGAGCAATTGCCGGCTTAGAAGAAGCAACCCAGGGAGAGATATATATTGGTGATAAGTTAGTAAATGATGTTCAGCCCAAAGATAGAGATATTGCCATGGTCTTTCAGAATTACGCTCTTTATCCCCATATGGATGTTTACAATAATATGGCTTTTGGATTAAAATTGCGGAAATTTCCCAAGAAAGAAATCGACCAGAGAGTGCAGGATGCAGCCGAGATATTAGGAATAGAAAATTTACTAAAGAGAAAACCTAAACAGTTATCCGGTGGACAAAGACAGCGAGTGGCAGTAGGAAGAGCCATAGTAAGAAAACCAAAAGTATTTTTATTTGATGAACCTCTTTCGAATTTGGATGCCAAGTTAAGAGTGGCCATGAGGGCAGAAATCAGCAAACTTCACCGTAGATTAGGAGCAACCATAATTTATGTAACTCACGACCAAGTAGAGGCTATGACCATGGCTGATAGAATGTTTATAATGAATGATGGTCTCTTACAGCAATCAGGTGCTCCTTTGGAGGTTTACAAAAAACCCAACAACAAATTCGTAGCCGGTTTTATCGGTTCACCGGCAATGAATTTTATAGATTCCAAAGTTACTAAAGAGAATGGAGATTATTTTATCGATACAGAAAGCTTTAAAGTAAAGATTCCTCAGGCTTATTATTCAAAAATAGCAGATTATACCGGGAAGGAAGTAATTTTTGGAGTAAGACCCGAAGATCTTTACAACAAACAGTTTGCAGCTAATGCCGCACATTCTAATACTATAAAAGTTAAGGTAGAAGTAATTGAGCCCTTGGGGGCAGAGATTATCATATACTTAACCTGTGGAAAGCACTCTGTGATAGGAAAAATGGATACACGTACTCAAGTAGAAGTTGAACAAGATATGGAAGTAGTACTAGATATGGAAAAGACTCATATTTTTGATCCCAAGACTTTGTTGGTTATAGTTTAGACGAATTTTAATTTAAGTTTTAGTACCGTGGAGTTTGTGAGATGAAACCTGAATTATTATTGACACAAAAACAAAAATTAATTCTTACCCCCCAATTATATCAAGCAATTAATATATTACAATTAAATTTAGTTGAACTAAAAGATTTAATCGATGAAGAATTAGTAGATAATCCATTATTAGAAGTTAAACAAGAAACAGGTTCAATAACAGAAAAAGTAAATCAAGAGGAAACCACTTTAACTCAAACCGAAGAATCAAATGAAAGAAGAGAAGAAAATAACTTTGATGATTGGTTAAGTTATCTCAAAGAAAAAGATTATCGACCTTTGCCCAATAGACCTGTACCGGAGAAAGAAAATAGATATGAAAATTTTATTTATTATAGAGAATCATTACAAGATTATCTGCTAATTCAATTAGGAACAGCGGTAAGCAGTGATATCGATTATAAGATCGGTGAATATTTAATAGGTAACATAGACGATAACGGTTATTTAACTATTGGTTTAGATGATATTTCTCTTGATTTAAATATAAAAAGAGATAAAATAGAAAAAATATTATCTTTGGTTCAAAGTTTTGACCCGCCTGGAGTGGGGGCAAGAAATCTACAAGAATGTCTATTAACTCAGATAAAATATCTAGGCATTAGTGATATAAAAATAGAGAGGATAATAAAATACCATTTACAGGATTTAGCCGGGAAATCATTTAAGAAAATTGCTAAAGATTTGAAAATATCTATATCCGAAGTTCAATCTTTAGCCGATGTAATTATAAAATCCTTTGACCCTAAACCCGGTAGAAGAGTGGGAAACTTTAAGGAGGTTAAATATATTCTTCCCGATTTGGTAATAATGAGGAAAATAGGAGGAGGATACAGAATAATTTTGAATGATAATTATTTGCCTCAAATAAAAATAAATTCTCGTTATAAAACGATTTTAGAGGTAGGTAATAATATTTCTCCTTATGGCAAAGGAAGACTAATTAAAAAGGGAAGCATTTCTGACCATGAAACCAAAGATACTAAAAAATATATTGAAGAAAAATTAAATTCTGCTAAGTGGTTAATTAAAGGTATAGAGCAAAGAAAAAGAACCATATACCGTATTGCTGATACTTTGATAGAATATCAGAAGGATTTTTTAGATAAAGGTATCCTGTATATAAAACCCCTAACTTTAAGGAAGTTAGCAGATAGATTAGAAATTCACGAATCTACTGTGTCCAGGGCGATTCATAACAAAATTGTGCAAACTCCTCGGGGACTTCTTAAGATGAAATTTTTCTTTTCTAAAGGAGTGGACAAGAAAAGCGGAGGTACTGTATCTACCGATAAGATAAAAAAGTTAATAAAAGAATATATTAATAATGAGAATTGTTTAAAACCATGGAGCGACCAGAAGTTAGCAGATTTATTGAGCGAAAAAAGAGATGTAGATATTTCTCGGCGAACAGTTGCTAAATACCGAGAGATATTACCAAAATATTATATCATAAAATGGAAAAAAATAAAGGCAAAAAATAGCCATGCAATCCTCTTGTTTTCAAGGACGCATGGCTATTTTAAAAAAACTAAAACAAACCAGTGTTTTTAAATTCTGTTATTTTGTAATTCTCCAATCCTTGAAATGTTCTCCAGACAGCGAAGAATAGGTACGTGTAAGATATGGTTTGGTCACCCTTACAAAAG
>NCRO01000188.1 GCA_002849045.2 Candidatus Sediminicultor secundus | reverse complement strand
TTGAAGCGGCAAAAATTTTTGAAGATACCTTACATATGCCTTTTCCCGCAGTTCCCATCTTCTTTTACAATCGTTTAGACGGTAGAGGGCCTCTTTCTATTTTGGATGGGATAAATGAACATTTCAATACTATGCGCTGGTGGGCGTCAATTGATAAGCCTTTAGAAATAAACGATCCTCATCAATGGCAACTGCGCAGATGTTCAGATGATATGTATGTAACTGACCATATTCTATGCGGAATAGTTGCTTTAAAGACGGGTTTAAAAAATTATGTTATGCAATTAATGTTTGACTTACCGCCGGAAATAGATCCTTTAAACGATTTAGCTAAAATGAAAGCCGCATTTGAGATAATCGAACCTTTGACCAGACATTTTGATTATAATATCATCAAAGAGACCAGAGGAGGATTAACCAGTTTTCCACCGAATTTGGATGAAGCTAAAAGCCATCTTGCTATGACTACCTATTGGCAGATGTTTATGGAACCGGATATTGTGCATGTAGTTAGTTATTGTGAGGCACACCATGATGCAAAACCGGAAGATATTGTTGCCAGCTGTGATATTACCAAACAGTCATTTAGAGAATATGATAGAGCGCCTCTTCCCGATATTTGGAATATTCCTAAAGTAGCTTCCCGCAAAGAAGAATTAAAAAAAGGTGCAATGTATAATATTTTTCACTTAGCTTTAATGGGAGGATATGAAGGCAAAGTAACTTTTGAGAATTTCTCTAAGCATACTGTTTCGAAAGAAGTATCTGCGAAAAGAGAAAAGACTGAAGAGCAAGAAATGAATTATGAAACTATGTTATTAGACCTTATCGATGGAAAAAATTATCCTTCCGGTGAATGTAATATGATTAGTGCTGATAATCTGGATTTGGCTTTACAGGTAGGATTATTCCAGGCGCCCCAGGTTACGGTAATTGATAAGCGTTATGAATTAACCGGTATGTGTAGAACTAAAATAGTAGATGGGTGTTGCAGAATTAATACATTCTGTGGAAAAGAAGTCAAAGATGAATTTGAGCGAGTTGATATAGTAAGGAATAAATTCCCCTGGTATTTTGATAAAAACATCAGTCAGTCAGATGATTGGTCAGTATTAGCAGATTCAAAAGATGTTATCGAAGAAGATTCTACTCAAGCTTTCAGAGAAGAATTGGGCATTACTGATTTTAAAAATAAAAAAGTTCTGGCTGTTGATTTTGGAAGTACTTATACCAAAGTGGCTATTTTTAATACCAGTAAAGATGAAGTTGATTTACGTTACATTCCAACCACCATAAATGATATCCGCGAAGGGTTAGCTAATGGATTAGGATGTCTTTCTGAATGTAAAAAAGCAGGGAATTGGGATCCTCTGAAGGAGAAAATGGATGAATTTGATGTAAAATTGCCCTGTAGTAGTGCGAAGGGTGGTTTAAAAATGGTAACTATCGCTTCTACTTCCAGAGAAAGTGGTTTTGCCGCTGACCTGGCTGCCCTTACGGCTGGGGCAAAGCTTCTAAATAGTTATTGCGGAAAATTAACTCCCGAAGAAGCCAGGAAAATTTATTTAAAAGATTGCCCGGAAATTATTCTTTTAAGTGGGGGAGTTAACGATGGAGGAGATTCAGAAACAGTTTTACATAATGCAAAAAAATTAGCTGAATCTGTAAAATTAGCTACCTATGCCAAATATGGAATACCAATAATTTACGCAGGGAATGAAGATGTAACAGAAGATATTTTGGATATTTTTTACAACCACAATATTGATGTTAGAGCTACGGGAAATATCATGCCCGAAGTAAATAAATTTAATATCGAGGTAGTAAATGAGGCAATTAGAGAACTATTTCAAACCGTAGTTATTCGAGGAAAAGGGTTTGATGTGGTAGAAGAATATATGAGTGCTAAATTCATTCCGACCCCTCGAGCTGCCTTTTTAGGAATTAATATATTGGCTTGGGGTTATGGAAAAGAGGAAGGTTTGGGAAATATTGTAGCCCTGGATATAGGTGGTTGCACTACTGACTTTTTCTCTAATGTGCGTTCTAATCCACTATATCTTTACCCCTGGGATGATCCCAAGAAAAAAGTAAAACGGACTATATTGAAAACTCCTAATTATCCTTTAGCTTACCGAAGGGTAGAAGGTAAATATGGATTAGCTTATAATGCAGAAAATTTAATGGAATTAGAGAAATTTAAAAGTGGAAAGATAGAAAAGGAAATTAGCGACGATTTTAATCAAAAATATCCTAATTTTCAAGGAAATGGCGATAATCTTGATCAATTTATTAAGAAAAAAGATGGAAAGTGGCATTTGCAATTAAGTAAATACCTGAAATGGATCCATAATAATCCTCATATAATGCCTGAAACAGAAGAAGAAAATTTTGTAAGAAGTATTCTTGCTAAAGAAACTTTGGCCATAGCTACAGCAAATAATGTAGGACATGTAAAAGAAACTGATGTCTATTTCTTACAGGAAGGAATCAATTTCTTTACCCAAGATTGTACTTTGGTTTTAGTGGGCGGAACAATTTACCATAAGTGTAAGGAAAATAAGGATTATCTTTGGGAAAACATAAAGACGATTGCTAAAGGTGCACTTTTTAACCCTGAGGAGTACACCATTTTAAGACCGAATAAAAAAGTATTACTTGACGCTTCTTATATTCTCTCCACTGTGGGTGGGCTTTACGGTAGACTTGACCCCGAAAGAGCTATCCGTATTTTGAAAAAACATTTCAAACCTTTAGAAGTATAATATGAGATTAATTACTTCCTAAATCATCGATAGCTTTTTTAAGAGTTATTATATCCTTCCAGGTTAGGTCTTTAGGGCTGCCCGGGTAGGTTGCTTCGTTTCTTAATAAATAGCTGGGATGAAACATAGGGAATATTTTTATCTCGCCTATCCAATCAAACCACTGGCCTCGAATTTTAGTAATTCCTTGAGTAGTCTCCAAAAGATATTGAGTAGGGACATTACCCAGTGTAACGATAATTCTGGGATTAATTAAGGCAATCTGGGTTTCTAAATAAGAAAAACAAGTTTCTATCTCGCTTTTCGAAGGATTACGATTTCCCGGAGGTCTGCATTTTGTCATATTGGTAATAAATATATCTTCTCTTTCTATATCAACTGATTGCATAATTTTAGTCAAAAGTTGTCCTGCTTTACCTATAAAGGGTTGACCTTTGAGGTCTTCCTCTTCTCCCGGTGCCTCTCCGATAAATATTACCTTGGATTTTGCATTTCCTTCCCCGGGAACAACCTTGGTGCGAGAAAGATACAAAGGACATTTTTCACAATTTTTACATTCCTCTGCCACTTCTTCTATGGTAAGTGGATTAATATTTTTAGACATCAATTTTACTCCCCTTTATTTTAATTATTGAAGTAAACACTGATGAAAAGAACTACTAATAATTATTTTATAGAGTTAAATATCTTTAAATTTTTATAATTTTACCATTTTCTTATACTTTTTAGCAAGCAGTTAAGAGGGAAGGCCAGAGAAAACCCCGAGTTGAACAAACCCCATCTCTTTCGGCGACCGAAAACTTTTCTCTAAAAAAAGCAGGATTTCCCCAACCTTTTGTCGAATATAAAAAAAACGTTATATGATGGATCTTTTTCAAAGATAACAAAAAAAATCAAAAATTTTCATATTTTTCCAATTATTTTCCTAATTCTTGCCATACTGTAGTCATAACGGTGTGATATAATTATAAAAACATTCTTTTATCTTCCCTGTCCTTTGAGGGGAGAGGGTTAGGGTGAGGGTGAAACATTTTCTATCATTGCAAGGCTGGACTGCCACCGATTAAATTTGAATTTGATAATTTCTTCACAGCAACTTTCAGAAGGCCAAAAACTGTGGAGAAAACTGTGGAGAAAATACTTGAAGCAATTAAGAGCAATCCTAAAATAACACAAAATGAACTTATGGAAGTTACAAGTCTTACCAGAAGGGGTGTTGAGTGGAATCTGGCTAAATTAAAAAAGAAAGGAATCATTAAGAGAATCGGACCTGCAAAAGGCGGATACTGGAAAGTTATCGAGAAATAATGAATGAAAAATAAACAGAGAATACCGACGAGAAACTAAAAGAAAAAGGAAAGATAACCAATAAGGAATATCAAGAAATTACTAAGATATCTAGACAAATGGCTACAATTGAGTTGACCAACATAGTGGATAGAGGAGTATTTATAAAGATTGGAAAAGCAGGGAAAGGAGTTGCTTACCAATTGCTATCAATTGCCTAACAATTGACTAACGTAAGTATAATAGAGGGCTGTCCTTGGCATACTTTATTTATACTAACGACTAATTTATCCGGCGGAGGATTTTATTATGCAATCACAAGTCTATCCCTGGAGAAGATACTGGGCAAGAATATTTGACATTACCTTTATAATGCCCATCTATATATTTATAATTTCCCTATTCTACCCCGGATTCAGTTACACAATAATCCGAATAGACAGTCTTGTCGGGGGCATACTACTCTTACTATTTTACCTGATATTCTTCGAGCCCATGATGCTCTTCTCATTCGGCACTACTCCCGGAAAATCTCTACTGGGAATAAAGATACGCGATCTATTCGGAAAAAAGAGTTCTTATGCTACAGGAATGAGAAGAGGATTCCTGGTATGGTTAAATGGTATGGGGATAGGAATTCCCTTTATCGCATTTTTCACTATGATATTTGCTTACAACAAATTAAAGAGAAACGGAATAACCAGCTGGGATGAGAGATGCGGAATCAGCGTAATGCACGACCGGTTAAGCATTTTCAGAATCATTTTATTTATAACCATATTTATTTTCTGTTTATTTATATGGGCTGGATTTATGAGTAATTTTTAGAGCAATAAATACCTAAGTATCTTCTCTGCTGGAATTTTGAACTTAAAAATCTTCACTAATTGCTGTGGGAAGATATTGTGGGATGTAAAAAAGATAAAAATAGAGGATTTTTAAAATAAATAAGGACACATCCCATTTTCTTAGATAAATAATATTTATATTTTAAATTAGATAAATAGAGAAGGGGTGTCAGGTCAATAATTCGGCACCTTTTAGCGAAAAACTTATAGGTTCTGAGGAGTTTCTTAACCAGATGGTTGAGTCTTTAGGTATTATTGTAGATAGACGTCCCAAAGGAAAACCTCGTAAAATGGAAAGCTAAACCATAGAAAAAATAGGATGTATCTTTAAATTAAA
>NCRO01000187.1 GCA_002849045.2 Candidatus Sediminicultor secundus | reverse complement strand
GTAGTACAGGCGTCTCGTCTGTCAAGTTAGGGGCTTGATTTATCAAGCCCGTCTGTTTCTTCTGTCATTCCTGCGAAAGCAGGAATCCAGAGCATTTCTACCCACATATATGAATTGAATTAACTGGGGCAAACTGGCAAACTGGCAAACTGAATAACCGGCTAACTGATGTAATTGGTCAATATGTCAATTGGTAAATCGGGCAATTGAATCATCGTGCAACTCACACTTTGTGAAAAACTTTTCTTCCAAAAAAAAAGGATTTTTAAAACTTAAGAATCAGGGGGGACTGACTTCTTTTATTTACCCAAATTTATGCTAGGTAAAAAGCAAAGTCTGTCCCCCTTTTTTAATATTACCCCTTTTTAATAATTATTTTCCTAAAAAAGAAGGACTTTAAAAACTTATGTTGTATACTTGATATAATACGTAAAATATTCCACTTAAATAAATATTTTATATTTCATAATTTTGAATAAATTTAATATTGTAACCTGTATGAAGGTAACAGGAGAGACTTTTTCTTTCCATCATAAAAGAAAAGGAGCCGAAGAGGCAAAATACCAAAAGTATTGAAACTTTCAGGCAAAAGAACCGTTACCGGACAGAACTCTGGAGAGCTTTATACTAAAAAGCACCGAAGGGGCAATTCCTAATCTTTAGGAAAACCCATACAGAGTTTACTAAGAGAACTATTTCCTAATTACATAGGAAGAATCTCTCAGGTAAAAGGACAGAGTAAGAGAGTAATATCATTATTTTCTTATTCTGTCTTTTTTATTTATAATTGTTGAAAATCGCTTTATAAATATAAATCTATATTGTAAAAAAAATAACTTTTTTGTGAACTTGTGAAGCCTGACCCCAAAATTTTCTTTGTGGAAGATTTTTGTAGTAAATAAGATTTAGCAAATCAAGATTAGGATGTAGGTTATGCCTTTGACGTATGAACAAAAAGATATAGTAGAAAGCATTGGAAGGCCGATGGTTGTTTTAGCTGGGCCAGGAACAGGTAAGACAGAAGTCTTGGCTCACAGAATTTTGCATTTATTAAAGCAAAATTTAGCATCCAAAGAGGAAATTACTGGTGTCACTTTTACTACCAAGGCAGCAAAGCAGATGCAAAATCGACTTGTAGAACTTGGTTTAGAAATTGAAGATCAACCTTTAATATGTACATTACATTCTCTTTCTGTAAGGTTGCTTAAAGATAAAGGCGATGACATAGATTTACCTGAAGAATTTATAATTGCAGATAGTTATGAGTCTTTTTTGGTGTTAAGTGATGCTATTAGTGATATTAATCCTGCATCCGCTAAAAAAATAAAAAATATTTCAAAGAAAATTTTACTTTTAAAAGCAAAGAGGAAACGGCCGAATGATGTAGCAGACTGTTTAATCAAAAAAATATATACAAGATACCAAGAGCTGCTTCGATTTCATTCTGCCTTGGATTTTCAGGATCTGATAATGGATGCTTGTAAATTTTTAGAAACGGATCATGAGACAAGAGATATTTATAGAACAAAAGGTGCATATTTGTTAGTTGATGAGTTTCAAGATATAAATAGAGCTGAATATTCTCTAATCAGGTTGCTTACTGATGAAGGAAACAGGCTTTTTGTAGTTGGAGATGATAAACAAAGTATTTATAGCTGGCGAGGAGGAGACCCTCAAATTATATTAAATTTTACAAAAGATTTTTTGGAAGCAATATAAAAGCCTATGACTATATGCTTCCGTTGTCCAGAGAAGATTATTCGAGGAGCAGACGAATTTATTAAACGAAAGCCACCTTTAAAACCTCAACAAAAAGATTCCACACCAATTTATATTCTTGATTGTAAAAGTGATGTGCAAGAAGCAAAACATATTACCCGGTGGATTGAAAGTGCTATTGAGTCAGGGATATATGAAGCAAAAGATATAGCAATTTTATATCGTGGTGGAGACATTACAGATAAAATTGCTAAAGGTCTTACCAAAGTAAATATTCGGATAATTAGACCTTCTCCTGAGGAGACAAAACATATGAGAGAATTTATTGCTAGCCTAAGGCTTATCATAGATAGACGAGATAGTTTGGCATTGAGAGTTTGCTTGGCATCGAAATTAGCTAAAGGAATTGGCAGCAAGGCGATAAAAAATATTCGTAATTATGCAGAAGCTAAAAAATGTTCTTTGTGGGAAGCATTAATGTTAGCTCAAAACAATGTGTTTTTTAAGAGATGGCATAAGTCGTTGGAAGCTTTCAATAAACTTTTTGAGAGTTTATCTGCCATTGCTTCTAAAGAAGAAATAAACAATTTACTTTACGAAGTAGCAAAGAAGTTTGGTTATGAAAAGGAATTAAGAATAGTAGAAATGATCAAAAGATCTAAACAGATTCCAGACAACTGGATTTTATATGATTTTGTTCAAGAGATTCGAGGCTTAAAAGGTGAAAAAAGTGTCGATTCTAAAGAATCAAGCGAGGAAGATGATGATAGTATACTGTTTATCACTATGCATTCAGTCAAAGGATTGCAGAGAAAGGTTATTTTTATACTAGGTATGGAAAAAGGAAGTTTCCCACAACTAAAAGGAAATATGGAGGAGCAAAGAAGGCTTTGCTATGTGGCTATGACTAGAGCTAAAGGAAAACTTTTTCTATGTTATGCTAAGAAACGAGAAGGAAAATCAGCACAGGGATATAATTTCTACGATAGGTCACCATTTATATTTGAAATCCCTGATTCTTATAGAGAGTTTATACAACCGAGTTAAAGAATAAAAAAGGGGAAATTTTGGATTATACTACGAAATAGATAGTCTTTAATTTAAATAGGGGTACATCTTATTAATTCTTTGGAATTTTCATCAAAAAATGAGGAGTCTAATAATAAATAATAAATAGAGACACATGTACTAGCTCAATAATTCGGTAACTTTTAGCCACTATTAATTTATTTTCA
>NCRO01000186.1 GCA_002849045.2 Candidatus Sediminicultor secundus | reverse complement strand
CAATAATTCGGTAATTTTTAGCGAAAACCTATAAGATCTGAGGAGTTTCTTAACTAAATGGTTGAGGCTTTAGGTTTTACTGTAGATAGAAGTTGTGAAGCCTAACCCCAGATCTTCCTAATTTCCAGCCCTTTGGCAATTTTGCCGAAGGGCTTTTTTATTTAATAAAACTTTAAATTAATGTCTAAAATTTCCTATTTTAAGGAATAATATAAATAGAGGCAAGTATATTTAAAAATAGAATAAGCATCTTCGAAAGTTGGAAAAGGCAAACTATCCGAAAGGACAGGGCGCAAAGTTATGGGTCTAAGGCATTTTAATGCTATGACCGCCAGACTGCCAACTTTTTTTGTTTTAGAGAAAACATATTTACATAAAAGAAAATTATAACAATTAATTAATAATATGTAGAAATAAATTACTCAACCAGAGTTTTATAAAAAAAGTAGGTGGAGGAACTATCAATTTAAATCAAAATCCTGAAACCGAAGAACTTAAAAATCTAAAAACAAACATGATAACTGCTCTTACTATTGGCTACATTATGCTATTGATATTTCTTATTGCTTTTTTAGTTTCGAAATATTTTTTCAAAATTCCTATTTATAATGAACTTTTTTTTCTTCATTCAGGGTGTTTTCTCTATCTGTATTTGGCTCGATACATCTTAAAAAAAAGAAGAATGAAACCTAAGTTAATAAAAAGAATACATTTTGCTAATTATGTCGCAGCCTTGTTATTTGTGACCGGTATTTTCCACTATACAGGCGGTATATTGTGGATTGGTTGTATCTTTTTTATTATTATTATACTTTATTCAAGCATTTTATCTACTCCAAGAGAAGGATTAATTATTACCCTTTTTGGTTTTATTTGTTACAGCTCGATGGTTTTACTGCAATATTTTGATATTATTCCATATGTGGGATTTTTTAAATTAACTCCTTACCTTTATAAAGATAGCCAATATGTTATAATTACCATCTTATTAACCGGACTTACATTTTTTTTGATCTTTTTTACCGTGAAAAGTTTCACCCAGAAGTTAAGGCAAAGAAGTGCTGAATTAGCGCAAGCTAAAAAAGAGTTAGAAGAATGGGGTAGCAGGTTAGAAGAGAAGGTTAGCTTACGAACCCATGAGTTAAAAAAATCTAAAGACCGGTTATTCATACTTTACCAGATTTCCCGCTCTATCAGTTCAACATTAGAATTAAATAAGATTTTAAAGGTTATATTAGATTTTTCTGTGAAAATAAGTGGTGCCAATAGAGGTTCATTTATGCTCTTAGATGAGAAAAAGAATATCTTCACTATTAGAGTAGCACATAATTTAAGTGAAAAAATTATCCGCGACACTTACTTTACCAAAGATGAAAATACTATTGGTTGGGTGGTTAAAAACAAGAAGTCTTTATATATTAAAGATTTGGAAAAAGATAAACATTTTTCTATTAAAGAAACTATAGACTATAATATAAAACAACTTTTAATTGTACCGATAATTATAGAAAATAAAGTAATAGGAGTAATAAATTTAGATAATGTATTCTATATTAAAGATATAATCAATCTACTTGAATCTTTTTCTGAACAGGCAGCAGTCGCGATCAATAATGCCCGGCTATACCAAAAAATTCAGGACAGTTATTTTGAAATAGTAAAGGCATTGGCCCAGGCCATAGAAGTAAAAGATCCTTATACTCATGGTCATTCGGAAAGAGTTATGCAATATACAGTATTAATTGCTCAAAAGTTGGGCCTACCGGAAGAAGAAAAAGAATCATTAAAATATGCCACAATCCTGCACGATATCGGAAAGATAGGGGTAAGGGGAATTGTTTTAAATAACCCTAATGGTTTAACCGGCGAGGAATACGATGAAATAAAGGAACATCCTCTTGTTGGCGAAGGCATCATTCAACCCATAGAATTATTACAACCAATCAGGCCATTAATCAGAAACCATCACGAATGGTATAATGGTAAAGGATATCCTGATGGATTATCCGGGGAAAACATTCCCCTGGGTGCCCGTATTCTGGCTGTAGCCGATGCCTATGATGCCATGAAATCCGACCGACCCTATCGTAAAGCCCTAACCGAAGAAACAGCTATCCAGGAACTTAGACAAGGACTGTCTCTTATACACACCTGACGCTGCCGACGAATCCTAACGTGTGAACCATGGGGGACGGTGCACCTAGACACAAAAAAACA
>NCRO01000185.1 GCA_002849045.2 Candidatus Sediminicultor secundus | reverse complement strand
TTTTTTGGAAAGTTCAATTAATTTTTCTCTAATTGCAATACTTATTGTTCTATTAACTCTAGAATTCAAATCTTCTGTTGTTTCTTTTTTTACGATTTTGGGTGTCAGGTATTTTACTGATAAATGTTACCAATTCTGTACACATATCAAGAAACGCACTAGAAAATTTTTTTTCTTTTCCTATTGAAAATAGAGCTTCCCAGATTTTCTTCTTTTTGTTAAGGCTTAATATTTTAAATAAATCATTTATTTCATTACTCTTATTAAAGATATTAAGATATAAGGAGTTAAACTCTAAATCGAGCAACAATTTTGATTCAATTAAATTTTTTACTGTGGAGTCATTTTCTATATTTTTACGGAATTTTCTTTTTTTAATCTTCAAAGCAGGTAACGAACAGCCTGAAGGATCATATATTCCATTTTCTTTCACAGTATATCTCCTTTTTTTAATACTTCTGGGATTCACAATTTCACGTTTTTATCAATCTACATACTCGATTTAATTATGAAGTTATCTTCCTTATATTTTATATTTAATACATCAGTTAGTATTAAACTTCGAAACTTATCAATTATCTCTTTACTCGTTAAACTATATATCTTTAAAATACTTAATGTGTGGAATTGTGATAGCTCCAATTTTCCTTTTCCCAATTAATCACGATAACCAATCGTTTTGGAGGCAATGTACCCAACAATGTTTTAGGAATAAATATATCACCAGTTTCGCGTACATCATCGTTTAGATCGGTTTTGTACTTGGCTGTCAGTGTGCGATCTTTATTGAAAGTGACCCTAGCAGTAATAGAATTATTGTATAATTCCGGATTTGCATGGATTTCTTCTTGGTATAAATAATTAATGGATTGGGGATATTCAGGCAAATCAAAAATTTCTACGGAAATATAGGACGGACAGGGATTGGGAACACGCCACTTATTTATATATATCTCTAATGGCGCATTGTCTACTATAGTTTTCCAACGATACATAGTTTCTGTTTCTTTATCATATTCACAAAATATCTTATCCGTAAATTTTTACCTCTACCTCTTTTTATTGTAAAAAAATAGGTGTCTATTCCTATTTATTTTATATAAAGAATTATTTCATTTCCTTAAATTTTTATATATTAAATATCTAATTCACTAATATATTTTCTGAAAGCTTCCTCTAATTTAACCATCCCTTCAATCATTTTTTCCTGTATCTCGCTCCATGTTGTTCTATCGTTAAGAGAAGAAAAATTATATCTTTTACGTATTTCAGAAAAGATTTGGCCATCCTTCCTTTCCCAGCTTAATTCTTCCCTAAAAATTTCCTCTATTTCTTTTTTATGTTCAAATAAACTATCAAATATCTTCTTGTTCTCTTCCTTTTTATCTTTCCCTCTATCGACATATAACTTGACTTGACCAAAATTATTAGTAATTGTAAAATAAAAATATAGCCCGCTCTTCCAAGCTTCTTTTCCAATAAAATTATAAGTACTGGGAAATATATCTTCATAAACATCTGTCATATTTTTTCTACGTTCTAATAAACTTTTCCAAAAAATCTAATCTTAATACATATCCTTTGGCTATTCTATTTTTATCTTCTATTAATTTTTTATACTCTTTATTTTCAATTGCAATTTTATCTAAATATTTATCAATCGCTTCAGTCAGTTTAACCATTCCATTCACCATATCATTTTGAAGCTTTATCCAATATTCTTTACTACTTAATCCACCATATTCATATTTTTTAAAAATAAAGCATGATCTTGTGTTCGGAGAATTATCCCATATTAAAGTATCATTTAATAATTCTTCAATGGCTTTTTTGTTTTTTAACAACACTTCAAAAATAAAGTTATTTTCTTTTTTATCTCCTCTATTGATATAAACTCCTATCGCTCCATATTTTAAAGCTATCGTGTAATAATAAGCTATCCCACCAATACCCGATCCTCCACTGGTACTGCTGTTTTCGCTCGGTTTACAATTTGAATGGCGCCATGTCTTTTCATTGCTGAGTTTTAGCAGACCTTTCCAAAATTCCTTACGTTCTTTCCCAACTTTTACTTTTTCTATAATTGGTTCTATTATTGGTTTTCCTTCCCATTTCCAAATTTTAACTGCTTTCTCTGAAAAATCTTTACTTCTACTTTCAATATCGTCAAAAACCCATTTTTCTTTATCTTTTAATTCTTCGTTTATAGGAAGATTAGATTTTCTATAATCAATTTTTTTCTGCAAAAACATACGATTTGACATGCTTCTGTTCCAAGCTCCTTTAATGATAGTTAAATTTCCGATATTATTAAGCACCTCTCCATGTAACGCCATTATTTGATTCTTATCTTTTCCAGTTTGATTTTGCAAACAATCTATCCATTGTTCACTTATTGTTTGAGGCATGATATGTTCTGTTTCAATTTCATTAATATCCAATATTGTTTCGCCGGTAGGGTCAAATAGTTTCCATAAAATATATTTTGTCCGTTGTTCCCCAGGTTTAAAATTCCTTGAGGCAAAATTGCGCTTAAATATTTCATCATCAACATTCTCTTTAACATAACGAGATAATTTTCCCTCAATATATTTAAAATGTTCTTCGGAACTTTTCTGGTTTAATCCATCACAAATTTCATTGTATATCTGGTCTAATCTACCAGTTGATTGGCCACAAATACCCCATCTAATATGAAAGGTCTCAATCAATTTCAAAATCTTTAAAGTATCATCTCTGGATATTTTATTTTCTTCATAAAGAGGCATAATTTTAATCAGCAATGTAAAGCTTGGAGACACTTCAACTATTTTTAACTCATCCAATTTTTTGTTAATTTTATAATCATTAAAAGAGCTATCGAAGATCTTTTTATATATTGAGGAACTAAAATTTAATTCTTTAGCAAAGTGTAAATATTGATCAGGAATATTATTTTCCAACCGGCTTCTTACATGTTTATATAGATTACTTTCAGAAAATTTTCCTTTATAATTTGCCAGCATATATCGCCGAATAAATTTAACTGGACTTTTATCTCTTATTTTTTGATACATTTCCTCCCATTCATAGATACAATTATTAAAGATATCTTTATTTGTAGATGTATTCATCAATATATAGTTCTTAATTAAATCTGCAGCCGAAAGTTCTAATCCTCTATCATTTAAAGTTTCAAATAATTTAAATGCATTAAAATAATTAAATGCATTTATATAAACAACAAAAATATTATTTATAATTATTTGCCAAATATCATCCGGAAATTTTGCATTTTTAAAGAAACTATAGCATTCATCTATAAGGTGGCCTTCTCCTTTGATGTTTCCTTCTAATATATTTTTTAAATGTTTATTATCATATTCCCCTAATTCGAATTTTGGATAAGTAATCGATTTATTTCCCCAAAATGTATCAGAAAATAAGAAATTTTTATTTATATGCTTTACCAATCCTTTATTTTTATCTTTTATTCTATCTCTTATTGCAGAAAGCCAAATTAATATTGTAGCCAACCTTTGTTGGCCATCAATAACATAAAATGATTTTAATCCTTGAGTAGGTTCCCGGGTAGGTACTACTACGATAGCTCCAAAAAATGAATATCATTTTCTGTTAACGAAAGAACATCTTCTAATAAATCTGTCCACTGGTCTTTAGTCCACGCATAAGGCCTTTGATACAAAGGTAGCTTAAAGACTTCCGCTGGTTTATTTAAAAATGTTTGTAAACTTATTTCATTTGCATCAATAAATGACATAATATCCTCCTAGTTTATTATTTGAAATTATCTAAAGTAATAGAAATCATTTATGTCGGTGGTTAATTTTTTAAATCTCATCCTAAACACATCCTATTATTTTTATAGTTTAGATTTCCATTTTACGAGGTCTTCCTTTAGGATGTCTATCTATAATAATGCCTAAAGTCTCAACCATCTGGTTAAGAAACTCCTCAGAGCTTATAGGTTTTCCGCTAAAAGTTACTGGATTATTGACCTGGCACCCCTCCCCTATTTCTCTAATTTAAAAGTAAAATGTTATTTATCTAAGAAAATGGGTGTCTGTCCTTATTATCTATTTCAAAAAGCCCATTATTTTACCATTGAGGCAGATATTTTGTTATCTTTTCTAGCATCGATAAGTACAACATATTTTTCATTCAAGATATCCAAATTTTCTAAGATTCTTTTTACCTTTTTCTCTTCTTTTTCTGAAAAAAACAAAATAGCCTTTATCGTTTTTTCTGTATCATGCGCTTTCTTATATATCTCTACTTGATTGGCTAAATTCTGTGCAAGTTTTGTATTTGAAGCCAATTTGAATTCAACCAAGGTTTTATCAGAAGCACCTTTAGATATTACAAAATCAACCGGGCCACGACCTTCGTTTGACTCTCTCGACACGGCTGACGGGCTTGCAAACCAAGTCAATCTAAACATAATATGAATGTCTGACTCACGCTTAATGGGTTTTCCTTTAATATAAAAAATACGATAGCCGTCTTTATTTTCAATAACATTCTTTAAAAACGAAACACGCTCATAACTTTCTTCTAAAGTATCACCATACTTTTCATAAAATTTTGTTTTCTGAGATAACTGATTTATAAATTTTGAAAGCTCATCAACAAAAAGAGTATATACTTCTTCTACATGTTCTTTGCTTACCGATTTTGCTTCTTCTCCATGATCTTCTTTGTATTTAATATAATAATCCAAAAATTCAGGATATTCTTTTATTACCGCATTAACAGCCGCTGCAATATCCTTTTTATTGGGCGCTTTTTCTTTGCCTTTTTTTGTATATTCCGGCTTTGGCAATGATTGTAAAAAATAGTAATTTAACTTAGACCTTAATTCTTCATTAGAAACAGTAGAAACAATATTATTAAAACGTTCAATTAAACCAGTTTTATTTATCCATATATCATCTTTCGTTAGTAAGTCTTTGGGTGTCAATAAAACATAATCCATCTTGTCTTTAGAAACTCTCCACGCTGGAAGTACAAATCTTTCAGTATTCCATGAAAATGTTTTATAGTTAAATCTTACATGTCTTACAGCAAACTCTCGAAGAAAAGATTTATCTATACTTTTCTGAGCAAAATTATGAGTATATTCAAGTAAATATCCTTTAATTAAATTGGTGACAAAATCGCTGATATTATCTCGACCTGTATTCTCCTTAATCAAACAAAGTTTTTCAAGATGTGAACTGCGAGAAATCTTGTTATCATCAAAATTTGAAAATACTCCATTTAAGTTGTTATCAAGAGCTCGTGCAAATTCCATACCTGGACCTCTACCCTTATTACCAATTTCACTATACCCAAGCCATGTTTGTTTAACCTCAGGAAAACAATACCAACTTCGTAATAATCCATCAGGCACTCTTCCTTTTGAAAATGATCGATCACGTAAAAAAGTTAAATATTTCAAAATTTCCTTATGCATTTCTTGATACACTTTCTTGTCACTGTCAAATAAAAGAAACGGGTCTATAAATGTGGCTCTTATACACATCTGACGCAGCCGACGAGCTGACGGAGGTAAGAAAAG
>NCRO01000184.1 GCA_002849045.2 Candidatus Sediminicultor secundus | reverse complement strand
GAGAAAGCCAGCACAAACCCTATTAAGTAAGGATTTTGGATCTTTCCATAGTAAAAAAAATAACAAGTAGGAATAGACCAAAAATACAAAAAAATGTAGAAATGGTAAAACATTCATAATTTATTCACCGCCAAAATGTGACAGGTGACGGTTCTNNTCCACTCTTTTATTATTTCTCTCCTCTTTTCTTCCAGGACCACCTCAAGCAATTTTGAGGTTGTTCCTTTGCCTCTTACCTTATTAAACTTTTCTTTCCAAAAATCTGGTAGTCTGTTTTCTGTTTCTACCCTTATCTCTTCCTTTTGTGAAGGATCAAGTGAATTATAAATTTGTTCTATTTTTTTAATCTCTTCCCGCCTCTTTAACTTAATAGGTACATATCCAATTTTTTCTATGGTTTAGCTTTCTATTTTACGAGGTCTTTCTTTGGGATGTCTATCTATAATAATATCTAAAGCCTCAACCATCTAGTTAGGAAACTCATCAGGACTTATGGGTTGTCCGCCAAAAGTTACCGAATTATTGACTTGGCACACCTTCCTTATTTATCTAATCTAAAAGTAAAATATTAATTGTCTAAGAAAATAGGATGTTTTCCTATTTATTCCCTGTTTATCTCAATATGCTATTGCCTAGTTAATTTAAATCCATACTTTTGAGCTCTTATTTTAAAGGCTTCTTCACTTCCTTCCATTACTTCCTTTACT
>NCRO01000183.1 GCA_002849045.2 Candidatus Sediminicultor secundus | reverse complement strand
TATGAGTCAGATCTAAGGGTTTTGACTTTAATTCTCGGGATAATTGCATAGCGATGTTAGTGGACAAGTCTCCATGGGATTTATTTTTAGGGATTAGTAGTATTATTTTGGGGATATCTTTAATCTGGAAATTACCCTGTCTGATATTTTTTTCGATAGAACTCAACAAGATCTCTTTAATTTGATCAGCTGAATCAATTTTCATTTAAAAATCCCCTAATAAATTAGTCGTTAGTGAATAGTCGTTAGTCGTTAGTTCAAAATTTAAAACTTTTTCTATTCAAAATATTGCTTTTAAAGTAGTCGGATTTATCCGACCCATTTTCCGTTTTTATAGAGCAGTCCCCCACAAAAAAAAGAAATTCCTATACAATTTAATTATTTTGAATAAATTATTACAAAAATGGTACGCCCGAGAAGAGTCGAACTTCCAACCAAGGGCTTAGGAAGCCCCTGCTCTATCCATTGAGCTACGGGCGCATAAGAAGCCTATTTCATACGCGGATCTAAAGCATCACGTAACCCATCACCCAAAAAATTAAAAGCCATCATGGTGATAGCCAAAGCTAATCCGGGATATATAGCCAAATGAGGATAAGAACGCATTGCTTGATACCCCTCTGAAATCAACATTCCCCAGCTCGGGGTAGGAGGATTCACACCTAAACCGATAAAACTTAAAAATGCTTCAAAGGTAATGTATCTAGGTATTGCTAAAGTTACCCTTACAATACAGGGACCTATTAAATTAGGTGTTACGTGTTTTAATATTATCTGTAAATTAGTATTTCCTGTTGCTCGAGCTGCTTCTACAAATTCCTTTTCCCGTAAGGACAGAGCCATTCCCCGGGCAATACGTGCCATGTTCAGCCAAGCAGTTACCCCTATACCAATAAAAATAAAAAATAATCCTCCAAAAGCCCTATCAATAGCGCTCAATGTTGCAGCAAAAGTGCCAGGAGTAGTTACCGCAAAGGTAGATTTAAATAGAACCATCATTAAAATAATTAATAATAAGGTAGGAAAACCGTACATAATATCTACAAAACGCATCATAACATTATCGATCTTTCCTCCATAATATCCCGAAACAACTCCGTAGAGCACTCCTATTATAAAGGCAGTAACCGCCCCGACTATTCCTACACTTAATGATATTCTGGTGCCGTAAATAATTCTACTTAATACATCTCGACCCATAAAATCTGCACCTAATAGATATTTGGCTCCCGGTTTAGCATAATTATTTATAAGGCTACCGTCAGCATAATGATAAGGGGCAATATAAGGAGCAAAAATAGCAAGAATAAGCAAAACAATAACTATTATTCCTCCCAGTACAGCCATTCTATTTTTTAATAATCTTCGAAAGGCATCTTTCCATAGATTTACCTCAGGTCTCTTCAGGAGAGCTGTTTCATTTTCAAGCTTTTCTTTTTCTTTTAATTTTACTTCCAAGATAATATATCCTCCTTATTTTGTAATAATCCTAAGTATATTTAATCCGAGGGTCAATCCATGCATAGGTTAAATCTACTACTAAATTTGCCACAATTATAAGAACTGCATAAAGTAACATAATACCTAGAACCACGGGATAATCTCGATTGGTAATACTGGTAATAAAATATTTTCCACAACCCGGGATAGCAAATATCTGCTCTACAATTAATGAGCCGGTAACCAAGAGAGCAAACATGGGACCTATTACAGTTACCACCGGAATAAGGGCATTTTTCAGCGCGTGATAGATGGTAACGTTTTTTTCTGAGACTCCCTTTGATCTTGCAGTCCTGATGTAATCTTCTCTAATCACTTGCAGCATACTCGCTCTGGTTAATCTTGCTAAAATAGCAGCACCTCCTATACCTAATGTAAAGGCAGGCATAATTGCCTGCTGCTCGCTCCCCCATCGGCCGCCAGCTACGATATGCACTTGTAAAGCAAATATCCAGATCATTACAGGACCCACAGCACATGCTGGAACAGACCCCC
>NCRO01000018.1 GCA_002849045.2 Candidatus Sediminicultor secundus | reverse complement strand
TTACCAGGAATTATTTAACATAATGACCCAATTTCTTACTCCTCCGGATTTAATTGTATATCTTCAGGCTTCAGTTCCCACTCTCTTAAGAAGAATTTCTTTACGAGGAAGAGATTATGAAAAAACTATATCTGAGGAATATTTGAATCAGTTAAATGTTTTATATGAGGAGTGGATAGAGAATTTTACTATTTGCCCCATCTTAAATGTACCGGCAGATGATTTAGATTTTGTTAAGCGGCCCGAACATCTAAAATTGATTACCAATAAAATATTGGATAAATTACAAGGGGTAGAAAAGGTAATATTTGATTAGGAGGGAATATTTTGAGAGCAGCATTAATTTATGCTGGAGATAATAAAAAATTAGAATTATTTGTAAAAAAAATATTGTCTATTGTCGAAAGAAAAGGAAATGAACTAAAGGTAATTAAAGCGGAAAGAGGAATAGTTAATTGTAATTTATTGCCTTATGAATTTGTTCTGGTGGGCTGCCCGGTTTCAAGTATGTTTAAAGGTAAATTACCTTCTGAATTAATCAATTATATGAAACGGTGTACTGGATTGGAAAGAAAAAAGACTATTGCTTTTATCATTCCATGGTTCATGGGAAACGATAAAACCTTAAAGAATTTAATGAGTTTATTGGAGAGTAAGGGTTCTTTTATAATAGATTTCAAGCAGATTAGGGATATAGATAAAGACAGCGAGCTATTAGCCTCCCGTTTAAAATAATGCGAATGGGGAAGGAAATAAAAGATGGTAGGTGATATATTAAAATTTTTAAGGGAAAAAGAATACGTTTCAGGTGAAGTTCTGGCCCAAAAATTAGGTATCTCCCGGGTGGCAGTTTGGAAACAGATACAAAAACTAAAGGACATGGGGTATAAAATAACATCCGACCAAAATCTGGGTTACTGCCTGGTTTCTCGCCCTGACCTTTTACTTCCCCAAGAAATTCAAAGGGGATTATCCACAAGCTATGTCGGCAAAGAAATATACTATTTCCCCGAATTAAAATCTACCAATATAATGGCTAAAGAGAAAGCCTTACATAGAGCAGAGAGGATAGACGGAGGTACATTAATTATTACTGAAAGGCAGAGTGCAGGAAAGGGGAGATTAGGCCGGGAATGGTTCTCACCTGCCGGAGGTATCTGGCTTTCCATAATATTATATCCTCAACTTTCTCCTTCTTATATATCTCGAATAACTTTGATGACTGCAGTAGCGGTAGTAAAGGCTATCAAGGTATGCACTCAAATTGAATCTCAAATAAAATGGCCCAATGATATATTAATAAGTGAGAAAAAAGTATGTGGAATACTAACTGAAATGAGTGCCGAGTTAGATATAATAAACTGGGTAGTAGTGGGAATAGGTATAAATGTGAATATAGGTCATCGGGAGTTTCCTGAAAATATTCAAGAGAATACAATTTCTTTAAAAGAAGCTTCAGGCAAAGAGGTTTTACGAGTTAAGTTAGTACAGATTTTTTTACAGGAATTTGAAAAGTATTACGAAATATTAAAAAGAAGAGAATTTTCTTCTATCTTGAAGGAATGGAAACTATATTCCCATACTCTGGGAAGAAGGATAAGAGTAGATACAGGAGAGAAAATTATTACGGGAGAAGCGGTAGATATAAACGAAGAAGGAGCCCTGATTTTAAAAAAAGAAGATAGCGAACTGGCGGAAATAATTTCCGGAACTATCATTTAAATTTTTTTGACATTATCGTTAACTTGAGATATTTTATTGGTTAACAATAATAAATTAGAAAATCGGAGGAGTTAAAAGTGTTAAAAATAAATATTCGTCAGATGACTTTAATCTCTTTATTTGCTGCTTTAACTGCAGTGGGTGCATTTATTTCCATTCCCCTTTATCCTGTCCCTCTTACTTTACAGACTTTATTTACTCTTTTGGCTGCTATGACTCTGGGAAGTGTTATGGGAGCATCAAGCCAGATAATTTATGTAATGTTGGGAGTTATAGGCCTACCAGTTTTTGCCGGTTTTAAAGCTGGGATAGGCATTTTATTTGGACCAACCGGGGGATTTTTATTTGGATTTATAATTTCCGCTTATATTATTGGGAAGATAATAGAGTTAAAAAAAGAAAAGAATTTTTTTTATTATTTCTTGGCCGGTTTATCTGGAATGGTAATTATTTATATAACCGGTATAACTCAACTATCTTTAGTTACAGGCATAGGAGTAAAGAAAGCTCTAATGGTAGGGATGTTACCTTTTTTACCCGGTGATATTTGTAAAATAATTGCTGCTTCCTTCATTGCCAGCAAATTAAAATTAATAATCAAATAAAATAACTATACTAAATAAAGACAAAATGAAAATTTACTGTAAACTTTAGCGGGGTGCTTAGACGAAAAGTTATGCTTGAGTCTTTTCTCTTATTATCCTTAATTTATTTTCTTTATCTTTCTTAACGCGATACCCAATACGAATAAATTAGTAGCCCCGAATAGATGGTTATGATATAATTTAATATTATAGAATAGTAACAGTATGTCTTATATCTTTCGGGGCGTAGCGCAGTTTGGTAAGCGCGCTTGGTTCGGGACCAAGAGGTCGGAGGTTCAAATCCTCTCGCCCCGACCATAACAGCTTTATTATCGTTATTTTTATTATTCCATCTCCTTTTCTAGAATATGTCAAGGTTTAATTAAAAGAAATGACGCGTTCTTTTACAGACCGAAACAAGCATTAACATTACCGGGACTTCGATTAAAACTCCTACCACTGTTGCTAAGGCAGCACCAGAAGATATACCAAAAACCATTATTGCAGTTGCTATGGCTACCTCGAAATGATTACTTGCTCCTATCAGTGCAGAAGGAGCTGCATCTTCGTAATTAAGTTTCAATAGTTTTGCTAATCCATAGGTGAGGAAAAAAATAAGGTTGGTTTGAATAAAAAGTGGAATAGCTATCCATAGTATGGTTAAAGGTTTGGTTAAAATAATCTCACCTTTAAAGGAAAAAAGTAAGATTAGAGTAAATAAAAGGGCAATAATTGATACTGGGGTAAGCAAATGTAAAAAATTCTCTTTAAACCATTTTTCGCCCTTTGCCTTTATTATCCATTTTCTGGATAAATAACCTGCCACTAAGGGCAGGGCAACATAAATGCTTATAGAAAGTAATAGTGCTTGCCAGGGAACGGGTAATCTTCCTACGCCAAGTAAGAATCCACCAAGTGGCCCATAAAGAAAGAGCATAGTTAGAGAATTTATTGCTACCATAACCAATGTGTGTCCATCGTTACCTTTCGCTAAGAAACCCCAAACTAAGACCATTGCTGTACAGGGAGCAATGCCTAATAAGATAGTTCCGGCAAGAAAACTTCTCCACAGAGGAATTTCGAGCAATTTCATCCCATTGTTTATCACTACAGTTCCAGCCCCATGAATTGTTCCCACTGCCCAATCTGCTCCGGGTGGAAGTTTTACTAAATCTATTGCCTCACCCCCAATAAAATTTTTAAAAAGAAAACCTAAAAAAAAGATAGATATAGCATACATGGTAAAAGGTTTTATTGCCCAGTTAGCAAATAAAGTCAGTCCAACTGGTTTAATAGATTTTCCTGCTTTTAACACTTCTCCAAAGTCAATCTTTACCATAATCGGATACATCATAAAAAATAAGCAGATTGCAATCGGGATAGAGACAACCGGCGCATCGCCAATATAAATTGCTAATCCATCAAGATATTTTGCTAACCCGGGAATAACCTTGCCAAAAATAATTCCAATAATAATACATAACAAGACCCATACCGTTAGATATTTTTCAAAAACATTTAGGCCTCCATTTTTTTCTTTAACCATAGTTAATCTCCTTTCAAATATTCCAAATTAAATACATCCCGCCTAAAATTATTAGAACACCACATATTTTTTTAACTAAAACTGTGCCTTTAGATTTTTCGTTCCAATTCAAATACCTTTGAACAACTTCTGTAAAGGTGCCGGCTAAAACTATTATTGAACAATGACCAATACCGTAAGCAAAAAGAAGTGCAGCTCCATAGAAAAATTGAGTTACGGAAACCGTAAATGCAATACTCAGCATAGGTGCCATATAAGCAAAGGTACAGGGGCCAAGGGCAATACCAAAAATAAGGCCTAATCCAAAAGCAGCCAACAATCCTTTTTTTTGGAAAGACGGTTGATTGGTTTTTCCCAGAAAAGGCAATTGAATGATTTCTAAAAGATGTAAGCCTATTACAAAAAAGATTACTGCCACTATATAATTTCCGTAAGAACCGATATCACCAAGCATGCGACCTAAAAGCCCGGTAATAAGACCGATAACAGTAATAGTTGCTAAAATACCCAGAGAAAAAAACGTTGCCAGCCAAAAAGCTCTTTTGGTTGACATCTTACCTTGTTCGCCAATAAAGGCTATGATTAAAGGAATGCTGGCCAAATGACAGGGACTTAATAATATGCTTAGTATTCCCCAGATGAGAGAAGCGGTTATAGCTAAAATAGGGTTTAATTGAATTGAATTAGAAAGCCACTCAAAAATAGTGGTTATCATTACTTAACTCCCTGCATTTTTAATACTTCAACTAATTTATCCTTAGAAAAAAAGCCTTGATGTCTAAAATATTCTTTTCCATCTTTATCAAGAAAGACCTGTGTGGGAATTGCTCTAATGCTAAATTCCTTTATATAAGGTTTCCCTTCAGCAGTCCATACATCATAAAAAACCACTTTTACCTGTCCTTTATATTCTTCTTCAATTTCTTTCATAATTGGCTGCATCTTTTTACAAGGGATACACTTAACTGAACCAAGCTCTACAAAGGTCACTTTAACCTCATCGGTTGTTACATCTTCTTGAGTTAAACTAGTTTCAGTGTTATTAGATACCTTTTTAAAACCAAAGGCGATAGCTAAAAGTACTAAAAAAATTATGATATAGATATATTTTCTTCTCTTCATTTAGTTAGCATCCTTTCACATCTGATTTTATTT
>NCRO01000182.1 GCA_002849045.2 Candidatus Sediminicultor secundus | reverse complement strand
TTAGCGGGGCGTTTCGGGGGGTCGGAGAGGTGTATAAAAGACAGAAAGAGCAGGCTATGAACTCATTAAAAAGGGGAAGATGAATAAAGAGACTCTCAAGGCAATAAGCCGTCCGCTCATCTCCGAGGAGGAGCTCAGGCGCCGATATAACGATGTGTTGTGAAAAAGCCCCTTTACTGCCCATCCGAACATGACAGACTAGGTTCCTTAATAAGAAAAAAAATATAAAAGAGTTGTTGGAATATGTTCGTTTAATAAATATGGACACATCCCATTTTCTTAGATAATTAATATTTTACTTTTAAATTAGATAAATAGGGAGATGTACCAGGTTAGTAATTCGTTAACTTTTATCTACGGTCCCTGTCCAAATCATAAATAATCTTTTCCAGGTACCATTCTTCCGTGTGGTTTGGATGGCTTTCTTTCAAACTCTTTATAAACCTTTCAATGGTTTCATCGGCGACCTTTGGAGGAAGGCGAAGTTTTCGGCGGCATTCCTGCCATAAGGAGCGTTGTTTTCCCACTCCCTTACGACTCCTTATCCGGTAGAAGTATAAGATATATAACACTACTGCAACTGCCAGGATAATCAATACTTGATTCATGAAATCCTCCTCATGTAAATATTTTAACGCAGTTAGAAGAAAGTTAATAAAAAAATTTACAATTTTCCTTTGAAATCACGATATATATAATGTTTAAAATTAAATAGTTTAATTAAAGTTACCATTCTCTTTTTTTTAAAACCTACTTTTTCAAAAGCTTTCCGTGAATAAATATTATCTTTCATAACATGTGTTAAAACTTTTTTACATCCTTTATCCTTAAGATAGATTAAAGCCTTTTCGGTTATAGCACTATGTACTCCCTTATGTC
>NCRO01000181.1 GCA_002849045.2 Candidatus Sediminicultor secundus | reverse complement strand
CCACACCAAAAAATATAGAGGCCATGGATGAACTGTTCAATCAATTTAAACCCTTACTAAAATCAAGAGCTAAAAGATACTCTCGCTATGGGCTTGAGTATGATGATGTCTTCCAGCAGGCATCTCTAATCTTTATCCTGGCGGTTTATGATTATAAAGAACAGCCCCCGGTTACTTTTACCGGTTACCTAAAGAAGGTTATTGATTGGAGACTATGGCTTTATTATCAGAAATACCTGAAACAAAAAATAGAAATCTCCTCTGGTCTAAAACCAAAAAAAATATAAGACAGGTCCGCTTGTCTTTGAAAATGTAGGGGCACGATGCATCGTGCCCAGGGTTAACCCTGCTTAGCAGATACTCACTTAGCAGGGTGAACAAAAGACAATAAAACAGGAAGGGCACAATTCATTGTGCCCCTACAAAATCATAAAAACAGTGGGTAATAATATCATTGTTAGCGCCCGCAGGAAGCTCGGCAATCTGGTCTTGTATTTTGTATTTTCTTTACTAAATACTGACGACCATTCACTATTCACTAACGACTATTTTCGACGAAGGAGGAAATAATTGAACACCTTAGAAAACATCTTAATTGAAATAAATCTGGAAAAAGGCTACTATCTCCTAACCAAAAGAGAAAGAAAAATTATCAGTCTATATTACCTGGG
>NCRO01000180.1 GCA_002849045.2 Candidatus Sediminicultor secundus | reverse complement strand
CATATACCGGTTGTGTGCGCCTAACTCGGTGCTTCATTGTGCGTATGTTACAAAATTACTCGATGTTTTAGATAGGTTGGTAGAAGCCGGGAATACAGTTATGGTAATTGAACATAACTTAGAAGTAATTAAATCAGCAGATCATATTATTGATCTTGGTCCGGGAGGGGGAGAAGAGGGAGGAAGAGTTGTGGCCAAGGGAACTCCTGAAGAAATAGCTCGTAATAAAAAATCATTTACTGGAGAATTTTTAAAAAAAGCATTGAATTAGTCGTTAGTGAATAGTGAATAGTCGTTAGCATATCGTATCGCGTATCGCGTATTGCGTATCGAGTACCGCGTAAAAAGATAGAAATCAGAAGCCAGAACCCATTATATTAAAAAGCGGATAGCGTTTAGCGCAGAGCGTGTAGTTAGGAAAGAGGAAGCCAGGTGTAGGGACAGACCTTGTGTCTGCTTATAATGAGTAATGTGTGATAAGTAATTTGTAGGGGCACGATGCATCGTGCCCAAGTTAAACCCTGCTTAGTAGATACTCACTTAGCAGGGTAAACAAAAGACAATAAAACAGGAAGGGCGCAATTCACTGGCATGCCAGCTAACTAGTCTAATTAATTAATTGGCAAATTAGACAATTAACTAATCGGTAAATTGGTCAATCGGTCAACCGGAGAATTGGTTAATTGGTGAATTAGAGAATTAATTAATTGGTAAATTAGTAGATTATTATACTAATTTACTAATATGAGGACGAAAACTATGGATATCAAATCAAAAATAAATAAATTACCTGAAACAAGTGGAGTTTATTTTTTTAAAGATAAAAGAGGAAAAGTAATATATGTAGGGAAAGCTAATTCCTTAAAAAGTAGAGTTTCTTCTTATTTCAGTAATTCTTCCCAACAATCTCCAAAGATAAATAAAATGATTAAAGAGATCGAGAATGTTGAATATATACCCACTTCTTCTGAAATAGAAGCACTTATCTTAGAAAGTAAAATGATTAAAAGCAATAGTCCTTACTATAATACTCAATCGAAAGATGATAAGAGTTATCCCTATATTAAAATTACTTTAGAAAGAGACTTTCCTCAAATATTATTTTACAGAAAAATAAATCGAAAGATAAAAGAAGGTAAAGCTTTATATTTTGGCCCTTTCGTGGACACAAATGCTACCCGAGTTGTTGTAAAATTGCTAAGGCAAGTTTTTAAAATTAGGGGATGCAGAAAAAAAGATTTGAAGAAGGCGAAAATTTGTTTAGATTATCAGATTGGTTTATGTTCAGCGCCTTGTGCGAATATGATTGACAGAACAGACTACCGAAGAAGAATAAGAGAAATTTGCCTGTTTTTGGCAGGGAAACAAAAAAGATTATTAAATGGCCTTTATCGAGAAATGAAAGAAGCTTCCCATAATCTTAATTTCGAAAAAGCTGCCAAAGTAAGAGACAGAATAAAATCAATTGAAGCAATTTTAGAGGGTCAGGAAATAAATTTATATAGAAAAAATAGTAAAAATGATTATTTGGTAAAAAAAATAGAAGAAGTAGAAGAAAACGAAATTAAGAAGGGCCGGAAGGCAGTTATTGATTTAAAAGATAAATTAAACTTAAAAAAATTACCAGAAAGAATTGAAGCATTTGATATCTCAAATATTC
This sequence comes from Candidatus Sediminicultor secundus, assembly GCA_002849045.2. Next base: position 1,583 of record NCRO01000180.1, on the reverse strand, counting down.
AGGGAAAATTATCCGTTGGTTCTTTAGTTGTTTTTGAGAAAGGACGACCGAAAAAGAAAGATTACCGAAGATTTAGAGTGAAAAGAGTTAAAGGAATTGATGATTATGCTATGTTACAAGAGGTAACAGAGAGAAGATATAAGAGATTATTATCTGAAGATAAAAGATTACCTGACTTAGTCCTTGTTGATGGAGGAAGAGGTCAGCTTAGCGAAGTAAAAAAAATATTAAATAATTTAAATCTTGAATTACCAATAATAAGTATTGCAAAAAAAGAAGAGGAAATATTTAAACCGGAGGTTCATACACCAATAATATTGCCTTCTAATTCTAAGGCACTTTTTTTACTGCAAAGAATAAGAGATGAGGCCCATAGATTCGCGGTGACTTATCACAGAAGGATTAGAAGTAAAGAATTACGTAATTCAAAGTTAGACCTTATTCCGGGAATTGGTGCTAAACGAAAAAGATTATTATTAGAACACTTTAAAAGCATAGAAGATATACAAAATGCTTCCAAGGTTGATATAAGCAAAATACCAGGATTTGGAGATAAAATTGCGGAAAAAATTAAAACAGTTATGGAGGTAAGAAGATGATATTAAATTTTGAAGAAAAAAGACCAATAATTAGCGAAGAAGCCTTTGTTGCCAAAAATGCTACTATAATTGGAGAAGTTATAATCAGAAAATACTCCAGTATTTGGTATAATGTAGTATTAAGAGGTGATATAGCTCCCATTAGTGTAGGAAATAATACCAGTGTTCAGGATGGTAGTATTGTTCATTGTGATGTAGGAGTCCCTACTATAATAGGAAACAATGTTACCATAGGTCATAATGTAATGCTTCACGCGTGCAAGATTGGAGATAATTCTTTAATAGGGATAGGGGCAATTGTGCTTAATGGGGCAGAAGTAGGCGAAGGAGCTATAGTAGGAGCTGGGGCAATAGTGACTCCGAAGACTAAAATACCACCGTTTACCATGGCTTTAGGCGTACCAGCGAAGGTAGTGCGTAGTCTTTCTGAAGAAGAAATTGATAATTTAAAAAAACACGCCCTGGATTATGTTGAGTTAATGAAGAGATATAAATAAAGAAGTGTAAAACGTAAAGCGAAAAACGCAAAACCAAAACTTAAAATTTAAAATTAAAGAAAAAGGTTTTGAATTTTGAATTATGGTTTTTAGCTTTTAGTTTTAACTTTTTAGCTTAAAAATTTAGAGGTGTTATGTACGCCATGTATCTCTAATTCCTTACTAAACTAAATACTATTCACCATCGACTAACGACTAATTTACTTGTAATATATTAAAAAAAGTGTGTATAATAAATAAAATAATATTTTAAATAGTATCAAAACATTTTTTTCAAAATTATTATCAGCTATAACTATTATTATAGAATGGATGAATTGATTAATTGGAAAATCAGGCTAATCGATCAATTGGTTAATCGGTGAACCCGTGAATTAGTGAATTAGTGAATAGGTAAATAGGTAAATAGGTGAATTGGCTGATTTCTATCTTTTTACGCGGTACTCGATACGCAATACGCGATACGCGATACGATATGCTAACGACT
>NCRO01000179.1 GCA_002849045.2 Candidatus Sediminicultor secundus | reverse complement strand
TTTCTAACATCATTAAAAACTAATTTCGTATCATCTGTAAAAGTAAAAATAAGATGGTTATGCTTGGGGTTAATTTCTTTCTCTATAATTTTATTATCATAAGGGTAGATTAACAGTCCGGTCATCCCCAGATGAACTATCAATTTGTTTCTTGAGTCTAAATGAATAATAATATATTTCCCGCGACGGTCTATCTCCTTAATCTTTTTTCCCTTTATTTTAGTAATAAACTCTCTTAAAGATGGTTTTTTTACTATTTTATCAACATTTATTACTATATCTTTTATCTGTTTATTTTTAATTTGTTTCTGAAGGCCTCTCCTGATAGTTTCTACTTCTGGTAATTCAGGCATTGTATCACCTCGTTGTAAAATAGTATCTCGTCGTTCGTATCTCGTATCTCGTTAATTATTATATTTATCTCTTATTACTCTTTTTATCTCCGTTAGATTATTAACAACAAATTTTCCCTTCTTCGTATTACTACGGTCTAAATAAATAACATTCATTCCTGCTTTCTGAGCAGCCAGATAATCAAATTCCCAATGATCGCCTATATGTAATATTTGTTCAGGGCGTACCTTTAAGGCTTTTGATATCTTTGAATATATTTCAGAATTTTTCAATTCTTTAAAATCGGATAAAGCTGAAAAGCTGAATTTAAAATATTTTTCCAGCTTTTTCATTTTAGGAATTAAAAATTCACGAGGCATTGCAGTAATAACAATAAGTATAAAATTCTTCTTTAATTCTTCTAAAAGGGGGATTACTTCGGGGTATATCTGAACTTGAGGTTCATATTTTTCGAAAATCTTATTAGGGGATATTTTTAAGCCAAAATAAGAGATCCAATAATTAATATCATACCAATTTAAATTATGTTCGCCAAGTTTAGCGTATTCTTCATATACATATTTTAAACTTCTCTCGAAAATAATCTTCTTTTTTTTGGCTACCAGCTCGGGTATTTCTTTAAACCATATTAAGTCATTATATTCTAAATCTACCAGGGTACCATCTACGTCAAATGAAAGAAATTAACCCCAAGCATA
>NCRO01000178.1 GCA_002849045.2 Candidatus Sediminicultor secundus | reverse complement strand
TGTTGATAGCGGTAAACAGGATTACGAAAGTTTGGAAGAGATCCTTAAGGATATTTCTGATAGGCCAAGAGGTAATCAAATTATTGGAGAAGTAATAATATATTCAGATGAATTAACCTCTGAGGAAGAGACCTCCGAGGATGGCCCAAAGAAAAAGGAAGAAGAAGAGAACTTGCTAATTTCTAAGATCGAAACAGATATGGTTATAGAGGGATATTTGGAGGCAACTTTTACAATATTAGAAGATTAACCAATTGTTCAATTAATTAGTATGTAGTATTTAGCATTTAGTATATAGTGAAGAGGAAGAGACAGAATTCAAAATAAATTCGTATCTCGTAAGTCGTATCGTATTATAGCTCATAGTATGAGAATAAATTAAAATATACCTATTTTTTATTCCCTCTCCCCTCCGAGGGAGAGGGTTAGGGTGAGGGGGGAGCAAACGCGATACGCAATGCAATATACGATATACGAGTATATAGTTTTGAGTTTTAAATTATGGTTTTTAACTTTTCGCTTTAAATTTTTAATTACATACTGAAAACTGTAAACTGATTTCTCTTATCTAAAAACTAAAAACAAAAAACTATAAACTCGTTTTATACTAAAGACTAATTTAATAAATTCGGATGGAAAAAGATGAAAATAGTAGCTTTAATTGCAGCTGCCGGCAAAGGTAAGAGAATGAATGCCAGGATAAGTAAGCCCTTTATTCCTATTTTTGGCAAGCCAATCTTAGCCTATACCATTGAAAAATTTGAAAAATGTAAATTAATTGATAAAATATATCTTACAGTTAATAGCGAGGAAAAGGGGCTGTGTAGTAGAAATATAATAATAAAATACAATTTTTCTAAGGTTCAAGAATTAGTCGACGGAGGAGAAACCAGGCAAGATTCAATATATAATGGCCTTAAGGCGTTAGATAAGGATACAGATATAGTAGTAATTCACGATGGTGCCCGCCCTTTAATTGAAGAAACCATCATCCAGGATTCAATTGAAACAGCGCAGGAATATGGAGCTGCGATTACTGCTATTCCTATTAAGGATACTGTGAAAAAATGCGGAAAAGATTTTTTTGTAAATAAAACACTTAATCGAGAAGAGATATGGAGGGCTCAAACTCCTCAAACTTTTAAATATGATCTAATTTTACCGGCTTATAATCAAGCCTATAACTATAAATATTTGGCTACAGATGATGCAGCGATTGTAGAAAGATACGGAAATAAGGTAAAATTAATAATAGGCTCAGAGGAAAATATTAAAATAACTACTCCTTTTGATATAATTGTAGCAGAGAATTTTTTAAAGAAAGGAACTGGATTTAAGTTTAAATTATGAAAGAAGTTGAAATAGATAGCTATTCCAAGATAAATCTGACTCTAAATATACTGGCAAAACGTCAGGATGGATATCATAATATCGAGACCATAATGCAATCTATTAACCTCAATGATAGAGTATTTATTAAAGAAGAGAAAGAGGGGATAAAGATAAAATGTAATCATCCTCAGGTTCCCATCGATGCCCAAAGTTTAGCTTATAGGTCAGCAGAAAAGATTCTTAGCCGATATAGAATAATAAAGGGAGTTAAGATAGAAATTGATAAAAAAATTCCTTTAGCCAGCGGGATGGCGGGTGGTTCTGCTAATTCTGCCTCTATTTTAGTAGGCATAAATAAGCTTTTTACTTTAAATTTAAGTAATGAAGATTTAAGGGGAATGGGAGAAGAGTTGGGGATGGATGTCCCTTTTTGTATCCAGAATGGTACTGCTCTTGCTTACCATAGAGGAGAAAAAGTAACTCCTATATCTCCAGTTAATCCACCACTGTGGATTATAATAATAAATCCTGGGTTTGAAATACCTACAAAGTGGGCTTATGATAATCTTGATTTAAGCCTGATTAAGAGGGAGAAGAATAATACTAAAGCCATGCTTGAAGCCTTAAAAGAAGGCGAGGTTCGAGGAATTGCTAAAAATCTATTTAATTCCTTTGAAGAGTTGATAATTAAAAAATACCCGGAAATCGGAAAAATTAAAGATAGATTAATAGAAGAGGGTGCTTTGGGTGCTCTTATGTCCGGCAGCGGCCCCACTGTTTTTGGAATAGCTCAGAATAAAGAGCAGGCATTAAAAATTTATAAAAAATTAAAATCGGAATATAAATCAATCTGGGTAGTGCAAACTGTTTAGTCGTTAGTCGTTAGTTAGTGAATAGTGAATAGTGAAGAAAAAAAGAAAATAAGTTAGAATAATAAATAGTGTATAGCGTATAAAAACAGTGATAAGTGATGAGTAATATGTAATAAGTTATAGGTTGAAAGTTGCTAGTTACAAGTTTCAAGTTTGGAAAAAAGAAGTAGGGACGTATGGAATTAGTTAACTAGTGCCTTGTTAAATAATAAATGATATAATTTATAGTGACATTTTTAAAGTTTTATGATATCCTTCTTTATATATAGGAAGGAGGCTATCATGAGTTTATATATTCGTTCTTTGACATCCGAAGAAGAAATTGAATTAAATAACATCGCTCGTAATGGAACAGATGTAAAATTTTCCCGGAGGGCTCCAGTCATTTTGGCTTCACATGCCCGGCCACCCGTTAACCACATCGCCAAC
>NCRO01000177.1 GCA_002849045.2 Candidatus Sediminicultor secundus | reverse complement strand
CTGAGAAAATTTACAATAGGAAGGGATAATATAATGAAAAAAAACATAACTTGTTTGCTGTTAGTTACAATTATTATTAGCATTTTTTGTTTAAGTTTAATTGTTAGCTCTTCTCAAACAATTAATGTGAAAGATTATATAAAAGACAAGTTTCTCTCAGCATTTATCTTATATCTTTACTCTCTTGAGGATCTTGACTCAGATGAAAAAGAATTTATCGATTTGTTAGAAAATTCACCAGAAGAAGAGCAGGAATATTACGCCAAAGAAGTCTATGAAAATGGTTTTTCCCTGGAACTTTTAAAAAAGGTTAAAGAGGGTAAAGCAATTCAAGTGCCTGCGAGTGACCCCGCCTTGCCTTCCTTACCTAAACAAAAAGAAGAATCAACTGAAAATCTACCTTCTCTTATAAAAAGAATCAAACCATCTGTGGTTATTGTTTTTGCTTATGATAATAAAGGAGAATTTTTACAACTGGGCAGTGGTTTTTTTATAAGCCAGAATGGTGACATTATTACTAATTATCACCTGCTTCAGGAAGCAAGCTCTGCCGAGATAAAGACCTCAGATGGGAAAACTTATCCTATTACCTATATTATAGCAGGGGATGAGCAAAAAGATATCATCCGCCTTTCAGTTGATATTCCCTCTGAATATGTACTACCTCTATCTTTAAGTGAGACTATCCCAGAAATAGGGGAAAGAATAATTGTATACGATAATCCATTAGAACTGGAATATGCAGTTAGTGACGGAATTGTCTCTTCTGTAAGAGAAATTTTTAACTATGGCAAGATTATTCAAATTACCGCCCCCATTTCGCCTGGTTCAAACGGTAGCCCGGTCTTAGATATGAAGGGAGAAGTTGTCGGAATAGCTACCTTTCAAATGATAGAAGGGCGGAACTTAAATTTTGCTATTCCCAGTGAAAGAATAGCAAGCCTTAATTTAGCAGGAGAAAAGAAAACATTTGTTGGCGAAGAATTATTTGAGCAGGAAGAAAAAGACAAAAAAGATTTCGACTATGCTTATGAAGCTTACGATAAGGCGTTATATTTTACAGATAAGAGAGAGTATGAGAAGGCATTGCCTTATTTGGAGATAGCAATTAAAACAGATATATCATCATTAAAAGCCCGGGCATATTTACAAATTGGATTTTGCTATGGAATGCTTGGAGCTCACACCAAAGAAATAGAAGTTTACATACAGGCAATCTGTATTGATCCTGATGATGCAATTGCCCACTACAATTTAGGTATTGCTTATTTTAAACTCGGTTTCCATGAAGGCGCGATAGAAGCTTTTAAACAGGCAATCCATATTGATCCTGATTATGCTAAGACCCACTGCAATTTAGGTGTTACTTATGGCCAACTTGGTTTCTATGAAGACGAAATAGAAGCTTACATGCAGGCGATCCGTATTGATCCTGATTATGCTAAGGCCCACTACAATTTAGGTGCTGCTTATGGCCAACTCGGTTACCATATAGACGCAATAGAAGCTTTTAAACAAGCAATCCGTATTAATCCTGATGATGCTGGAGCCCACTACAATTTAAGTGTTGCTTATCTTCAAATTGGAGATAGAAATTCAGCTTTAAGTGAATACAGAATTCTTAAAGGATTAGATATTGACTTAGCTGATAAGTTATTTGAGTTTATTTATTAATTGTATTTTGTTTATTGTCCTTTGTAGGATTTTCTTGTTGCTCTGCTCAAAGAGATAATTATAAAAATATTTGGGATAGCTGGAGCAACCTACTGCTCGTTACCATTCTTTACTTAATTACTGAGCATTAACAGCAGGTGTCCCTATTAAATTTAAGGTTTATATGGTTAGAAATGGCTGTGATTGTAATTTTATTAGTACAGATAAACCTATGTTGGGTGGTATCATCAGATTTGCCCATCGGCTCGATATGAAAGGAGATGACTTACTATGAACATTGCAAGCAACGTTCTTGAAGCCATCGGAAATACACCACTAGTGGAACTGCGAAGAGTCGTTCCAGCTGATCACGCACGTGTCTTGGTAAAGCTGGAAGGCACTAACCCGACTGGAAGCATGAAAGACCGTATGGCAATCACGCTGATTGAGCGGGCAGAGTCGGACGGTCGATTACTGCCCGGCGGAACGGTTGTTGAGTACTCAGGTGGGAGTACCGGAACTTCGCTTGCGCTAGTATGTGCGGTCAAGGCTTACAGGATCCGCATCGTCACATCTGATGCATTTAGTCAGGAGAAGCGTGACCATATGCGTGCACTTGGCGCAGATTTAATTGAGGTGCCGAGCGAAGGTGGTCGAATTACCAAGGAACTTATTGAAGAAATGATTGAGCAGGCACACCAGATAAGTGGGAAACCGGGTACCTTTTATAGTGATCAGCTACAGAACGAAGACGGTATTGCAGGTTATCATCCACTGGGCGAGGAAATCTGGTCTCAGACAGGAGGAAGTGTTGATGCCTTCATACAGGTTGTAGGGACTTCTCACTCTATCGAGGGTACTGCGACAGTGTTGTGCAGCTACAACCCAGAGCTTCGAGTAGTCGCAGTAGAACCTGCGGAATCACCGGTTTTATCAGGTGGAGAGCAAGGTGCGCACAAGATCGAAGGCATCGGCCTCGGTTTTATCCCTCCATTATGGAAAGCTAGCATAGCAGATGAGATCATGACAGTTTCCACGGAAGAAGCTAAGTCGATGGCACGGCAATTGGCGTCTCATGAAGCGCTCTTTGCTGGCACTTCCTCAGGGGCTAACGTTGTCGCGGCTATCCGAATAGCCAAGCGGTTGGGACCGGGGTATACCGTTGTAACCTTGCTCGTCGATTCTGGTCTGAAGTACCTGACTACTGATCTGTATACAAGCTCTTGAGGGGCGTCAATAAAGACATGGGGTCTATAATTAAAAAAAGCATTCTGTAACTATAGAATAATCTGAAATATTAGGATAGTCAAATAACTTTCTTTATGCAAGAATAAAGATTTGACCCCATTTGACCCCTTTTATGAAATATAAGGAACACTTAAATTCACCTTATAAGTAAGCAGTTTAAGGGACTATTTAAACAGAAATTATGCTAGTTAACTTCGCGAAGTTAAGTAAATATCTTTAATAAATAAATGAAAGGAGGCAAATCTATAATGAAGAAGAAACTTTACAGGTCAAAAAAAGATCATATGATTGCTGGTGTTTGTGGAGGAATTGCGGAATATTTTGATATTGATACTACTTTGGTCAGGTTATTAACGGTACTATTTGTCCTTTTAGGAGGCGCAGGAGTTGCTGTCTATATTATTGCCTGGATTGTAATTCCCAAAAATCCTGAACAATTTTCTGATGATAAGTTTGATAAGAAAGAGGAGTCTAAAGAAAAGATCAAAAAAGGGCAGAAGAAGTAGGGGAAGAAGTAAAAGAGAGAAAATAATTTTTAAGGATGATGGGATATAAACGTTGAAGATAGCATAAAACGACCACCCACTATTTTCTAACGAATAATCAAGTTGGCAAAGTGGACAATTATTAAATAATTAGCGGGATAATAATAGACACCTATTTTCGTTGACATTACTAATAATAAATAGACACATCCCATTTTCTTACGAATACTTCTAAAATAAATAAAGACAAGTCCTATTTTTTGAAAATATCAAAATATGGTTTGAGAACAGAAA
>NCRO01000176.1 GCA_002849045.2 Candidatus Sediminicultor secundus | reverse complement strand
GTATGAAATGTGCTTGTTATGTGCCCGTAGCTCTATGGATAGAGCAGGGGCTTCCTAAGCCCTTGGTTGGAAGTTCGACTCTTCTCGGGCGTACCATTTTTGTAATAATTTATTCAAAATAATTAAATTGTATAGGAATTTCTTTTTTTTGTGGGGGACTGCTCTATAAAAACGGAAAATGGGTCGGATAAATCCGACTACTTTAAAAGCAATATTTTGAATAGAAAAAGTTTTAAATTTTGAACTAACGACTAACGACTATTCACTAACGACTAATTTATTAGGGGATTTTTAAATGAAAATTGATTCAGCTGATCAAATTAAAGAGATCTTGTTGAGTTCTATCGAAAAAAATATCAGACAGGGTAATTTCCAGATTAAAGATATCCCCAAAATAATACTACTAATCCCTAAAAATAAATCCCATGGAGACTTGTCCACTAACATCGCTATGCAATTATCCCGAGAATTAAAGTCAAAACCCTTAGATATTGCTAATTTTATTATAAATAATTTAGATATCCAGGGTACAATTGTAGATAAAGTCAAAATTGCCGGACCAGGTTTTATAAATTTTTGGTTGAGCGAAAATTGGCTACATAAGGTTATAGGTGAAATTAGAGAACAGGGCGAGAATTATGGTAAAGTAAATTTAGGTAAAGGGAAGAGGGTTCAAGTAGAATTTGTCAGTGTTAATCCTACCGGTCCCTTACATGTGGGCCATGGAAAATGTGCAGCGGTAGGAGATGCTTTAAGCAGTATATTAAAAGCAGCAGGTTATGAAGTAGAAAAAGAATATTATATAAATGACCAGGGGAGACAAATTGACCTCTTAGGTGAATCGGTTCAAATAAGATACAATAACCTTTTGGGAGAAAAGAAAGAATTTCCCGCTGATGGCTATAAAGGCGATTATATTGTCGATATAGCCAAAGAAGTTATAGATAAATTTCAAGATAAGTATAAAGGAAGAGATGATAAAGAAAGTCGAGAATTTTTTAGAGAATTTACTTTAAAGAAGATTTTATCAGGAATTAAAGAAGATTTAAAAGATTTTGGAGTAGAATTTGATGTTTGGTTTAGTGAAAAATCACTTTACGAGCAGAATAAACTTCAAAAGGCTATTGAATTACTCCAGCAGAGAGGTTTTCTTTATGAGGAAAAAGGTGCACTCTGGTTAAAGTCCACTGTCTTTGGTGACGAAAAAGACAGAGTAGTAATTCGGGAAAATAATATCCCCACTTATTTTGCTTCGGATATTGTTTATCATCAAAATAAACATCAGCGAGGGTTTGATAAGGTAATAGATATTTGGGGTGCTGACCATCATGGTTATATTAAAAGGATGAAAGCAGCAACACAAGCTTTGGGTTATCCCGAAGGTTTTTTAGATGTATTAATCGTACAGTTCGTAACTTTAATAAAAGATGGTAAAGAAGTAGGGATGTCGACTCGGGGAGGAGAATTTGTTACCCTAAGAGATTTGATACGCGAAGTAGGCAAAGACGTGGCTCGTTATTTCTTTTTGATGAGGAGTTATGATAGTCATACTGAATTTGATCTTGATGTAGCTAAATCTCAATCTATGGAAAACCCCGTATATTA
>NCRO01000175.1 GCA_002849045.2 Candidatus Sediminicultor secundus | reverse complement strand
GGCGTACCATTTTTGTAATAATTTATTCAAAATAATTAAATTGTATAGGAATTTCTTTTTTTTGTGGGGGACTGCTCTATAAAAACGGAAAATGGGTCGGATAAATCCGACTACTTTAAAAGCAATATTTTGAATAGAAAAAGTTTTAAATTTTGAACTAACGACTAATTTATTAGGGGATTTTTAAATGAAAATTGATTTAGCTGATCAAATTAAAGAGATCTTGTTGAGTTCTATCGAAAAAAACATCAAACAGGGTAATTTCCAGATTAAGGACATCCCCAAGATAATATTACTAACCCCAAAAAATAAATCCCATGGAGACTTATCTACTAATATCGCTATGCAATTATCCCGAGAATTAAAGTCAAAACCCTTAGATATTGCTAATTTTATTATAAATAATTTAGATATCCAGGGTACAATTGTAGAGAAAGTCAAAATTGCCGGACCAGGTTTTATAAATTTTTGGTTGAGTGAAAATTGGTTATATAAGGTTCTGGATGAAATTAGAGAACAGGGAGAGAATTATGGTAAAGTAAATTTAGCTAAAGGTAAGAGGATTCAAGTAGAATTTGTCAGCGTTAATCCTACCGGTCCCTTACATGTGGGCCATGGAAAATGTGCAGCGGTAGGAGATGCTTTAAGCAGTATATTAAAAGCAGCAGGTTATGAAGTAGAAAAAGAATACTATATAAATGACCAGGGGAGACAAATTGACCTCTTAGGTGAATCGGTTCAAGCAAGATACAATAGCCTTTTGGGAGAAAAGAAAGAATTTCCCGCTGATGGCTATAAAGGCGATTATATTGTCGATATAGCCAAAGAAGCAATAGGTAAATTTCAAGATAAGCATAAAGGAAGAGACAATAAAGAAACCCAAGAGTTTTTTAAAGAATTTACTTTAAAAAAAATTCTATCAGGAATTGAAAAAGATTTAAAAGATTTTGGAGTAGAATTTGATGTTTGGTTTAGTGAAAAATCACTTTACGAGCAGAATAAACTTCAAAAGGCGATTGAATTACTCCAGCAGAGAGGTTTTCTTTATGAAAAAGAAGGTGCACTCTGGTTAAAGTCCACTGTCTTTGGTGACGAAAAAGACAGAGTAGTAATTCGGGAAAACAATATCCCCACTTATTTTGCTTCGGATATTGTTTATCATCAAAATAAACATCAGCGAGGGTTTGATAAGGTAATAGATATTTGGGGTGCTGACCATCATGGTTATATTAAAAGGATGAAAGCAGCAACACAAGCTTTGGGTTATCCCGAAGGTTTTTTAGATGTATTAATCGTACAGTTCGTAACTTTAATAAAAGATGGTAAAGAAGTAGGGATGTCGACTCGGGGAGGAGAATTTGTTAC
>NCRO01000174.1 GCA_002849045.2 Candidatus Sediminicultor secundus | reverse complement strand
AGACAAAGACGGAGAGGAGGTAGGTTTTGGAGGAGAAGAATTAAAAAAAGTTTTCCGAATTGATACAAAATATTTAGATAACCGCTTATCCGAGACTAAAGTATTAATTGCTTCGGACGTGAGTAATCCGCTTTGTGGACCAAAAGGGGCTGCTCGAATGTATGGACCTCAGAAAGGTGCTACTCCAGAAGTAATTAAAAAACTGGATGAATCTCTGGCTTATTTTGCTGAAATAATAAAAAAAGACTTAAATAAAGATATAAAAGATATTCCTGGTGCAGGAGCAGCTGGAGGATTAGGGGCAAGTTTAATGGCATTCTTGGATGCAGAGCTTAGACCAGGTATTGAGATTACGATTGAGATAGTAAAACTCGAACAAGCTATTAAAGATGCTGATCTGGTAATCACCGGTGAAGGGAAGATTGATAGTCAATCAATTTTTGGAAAAGTACCTCTTGGTATTGGGAAAAGTGCACAGAGACATAATGTTCCTGTTATTGCTATTGTAGGGGATATAGGAGAAGGATCTTCATTAATTTATAAGTATGGAATAAATTCAATAATGAGTACAGTAAATAAAGCAATTTCAATTGATGAGGCAATAAAAATGTCAAGAATTTTATTGAAAGACGCTACTGAAAGAATGATGAGGATCATTGAAACTGGAATGAAAATTGCAAAGAAAGACTATTCTAAGTAGAGTGAATGATCTTAACTTAGAGAATAATATAAATCATAAGAGTAACGAGAGGAGTAAATTAGACGGGAAAAATAGGTTTTATTAGAATAGGGATAATGGGTAAACCAATGACTAAGAATTTGATTGATGCAGACCCTTATGGCTGATGGACATTCAGAGATTGATTATGGTGGACTGGCATTATTTTATGAAAAAATAAATAGAATTTCTTTAGAACAGGATATTTAGAGCAGATAACAATTAATAGTCTATTGTAGTTAATTTTATATGAAAATAGTTATATATAGATATTTAATACTTGTAAAAAGGGAAATGTAATTTATAAATAAAATTTATGATATAAATTAAAAAATTTTTCTCTTAATTGAAAGGTGGTTCGGTTTATGAGTTTTAAAATAGGTAATATTTCAGTAGAACGTGGTCAAAAAATGAAGGGAATTATGGGATCTATTACTATGGGTGATGGAACAGAAGTGAATATTCCCGTAATGGTAATAAATGGAATTTCTAACGGTCCAGTTTTAGGGATAACTGCTGGCATACATGGACCTGAAGTAAGTGGAATATGGAGTTTGATAAAAGTTTTTCAAGAGCTAAATCCTAAGCAAGTAAGTGGTACTTTAATAGGTATTCCAGCAGCAAATCCTTTGTCTGTACAGGTGGGATCTTATAAAACCCCGATTGATGGAAAAAATATTTCTGGGGGCTTCTTTGTGCCTCCTAATCCTGAGGGGGGAACAACTGAACGGATGTCTGCTATTACTATAATTCCACTTTTAAAAACGGTTGACTATGAAATTGATTTACATAGTAACCCCTTTCCTTCGATGCCATTTGTTTTAACTGATTGGACACTTTGTCCTGATAAGAAGACACGTCAAGAGACTAAGATTATTGCTGATGCTTTTGGATTAACAGTTATAGAAATGACAGAGGGAAAAGTTTCGGGCACTAGAAGTATATTTGTTGAGAAAGGTATTCCTGCAATAACTCCTGAACTTGCTGGTAATCTATATATACCTGAGGAAATTTCACTTGTAGGCGTAAGGGGCATTAAAAATGTAATGCGAGCAATAGGAATGTTAAAAGGAAAGATTGAGCCTCAGAAAGTTGATGTTATGAAAGGAAATTTTATATATCACGGAATGTTATTAGCTAATAAAGGAGGACTTATAGATATTAAGAAAAAACCAGGTGAGAAAGTTATGGCTGGTGAAATTGTCATTGAAATTTACAATTTATATGGCGAAATAGTTGATAAAGTCTATATGCCTGTAGATGGTTATTGTTGGTCCTTTTTACGAGGCATTGGAGGAACCCATGTTGTTACAGAAGGTGATTATTTAGCCTTTGTTTTTAAAGAGCGTAAGGATTTTAAATCTTAACGACTTTTATAATTTTAATGATACAAATAATAAATAGAAAAATGCAAGAAATAAGGTATTATATTTTAAAAATATACTTATACTATATAATTTGTTGTGATATTTAAATTATTAAATATTGAAGGAGATTAGTTAAAAGAAACTTTGAAATTTCTAATTAATTTTTAAAAGACATTATAAGGAAGAATAAAAAATAAAAAATTACCTTGGATGTGATATATAGAAAATGAAAGTATTTAATATTCCTTGGAAAGCATGGCATGGAGATAAAGATTTTAAATTAAGTTTTCCTCAAGAGTGGGAAGTGAAAGTTTTTCCTATGCATGATGCGCCTTTTATGGGTGAGGAAAATATAAAAAAAGCCTTTTCTTCTCCAATAGGAAGTGATCCTTTATATATTATTGCAAAGGGTAAAAAGAAAGCAACTATAGTAGTTGATGATATTACCCGTCCAACTCCTGCTTATAAGGTGCTTCCTTTCGTGATAGAAGAATTAAAGCAAGCAGGCATGAAAGAAAAGAATATAAATATTATTATTGGTCTAGGGGCACACAGACCTATGATAAGAGAAGATTTAATTCGTAAATTAGGGAGAAATATATGGAATTCGGTAGAGATACATAATCATCAACCATTTGATAATTTAGTTAATTTAGGGATATCTTCTAAAGGAACACCTATTTACATAAATAAATTATTTATGGATTCAGATATAAAGATCGGTGTGGGAAGTATTGTGCCTCATAATTACGCAGGCTTTGCAGGAGGAGGAAAAATTGTGCTTCCAGGGATTGCGGGTATCAAAAGTATAGAAGCTAACCATCAACCTAAGGGACTTAGAGGAGGAATAGGTTTTTTAAAAGGAAATGAAGCGCGGCAAGATATAGAAGAAATTGCTCAAAAATCCGGACTTAATTTTATAGTTAATACAGTAATAAATTCTAAAAGGGAGATAGCAGGATTATTTGTAGGGAACTTAGTAAAAGCTCATCGTAAGGGTGTTAAGCTAGCTCGTAGAATTTATGAAACAGAAGTTTCAGGTAAATTTGATATAGGTATATTTAATGCTTATCCAAAGGATACTGAATTAATTATATCTTCTAGTGCTTTTGATGCTTATTTGTCTACAAAAAATAAAATGATCAGAAAAAATGGAATTATAATTATAACTACTGCTAGTCCAGAAGGAGGAGGTTATCATTCACTAGGGGGCTATGGGATGAAGTTGTTTGAGTATACAGATAAATTTCCACTTATCAAAGAAGCTATAAAAGATAAAATAATTTATATATTTTCTCCTTATTTAACTCCTCAAGAAGTATATAAATATTATTCACACTCAGTATTATTTTTTAAAGAATGGGATAGATTAATTGAAAATCTTAAAGAAGAATACTGTTCTAAATGTAGAATTGCAATATTTCCAAATGCTTCAATTCAATTAATTAAGTATAATGATTTTAAAAAAGTATTTAAAAATAACGAGAATATAAATTAAATTTTTTAGATAATAACAAAAGGATAAGAACAGTTTTTAGATATTTGTCAATTAGAAATTAATATATATTTAAAGAATTTTTAAAAAGTGAAATTTAAAATAATAAGACAATTTATTTATATAAGTTAGATAAATAAATTTAGATCAAAATCTATAAAGAAAAAGGTTAATGAAACAATAATGAGAAAAAAGGAATTAGTTGATATTTTTTTTAAGATGGTGAGGATTAATAGCGAATCAGGGGAAGAAAAAGAATTTATTACTTATATTAAGAAACTTTTTACAAAAGAGTTTAAAGCGGAGTGTACAACTAGTATTTATGGAAATCTTATAGTAAAAATTCCTGGAAAAAATATTATTAATATTGAACCCGTTCTATTTGGTATTCACGCTGATACGGTTAAACCTGGGAAAAAAATTAAACCTATTTTAAGAAATGGAATAATTTACTCTGAAGGAGAGACAGTTTTAGGTGCAGATGATAAAGCAGGGATTACGGAACTTTTTGAGGCAATTAGGACAGCCAAGTGTCATCCTCCTTTGGAAATTATAGTTTCAAGAGAAGAGGAAATTGGATTACTTGGTTCGAAAAATATTAATGATTGTTTATTTAAGTCGAATATTGGGTTTGTAATCGATGGCAGTGCTTTGGATAGTATTATCATTGGTGGGCCATCCTGTATGATTATAAATGTGAAAATAATAGGAAAAGGAGCACATGCAGGGATGGCTCCAGAAAAAGGTATATCTTCAATTAAGGCTGCATCATATGCAATTTCAATGTTGAAAGAAGGTTGGATTGATAAGGAAACAACGGTAAATGTTGGTGTAATTAGAGGTGGTGAAGTAGTTAATTCTGTTCCAGAAAAAACAGATGTAAAAGTTGAATGTCGAAGCCTTTCTCATGAAAAGTGTCTTAAACAAAGTAATTTGATTAAAAAAGTATTTCTTGCGGCAGCTAAATCTATCGGAGCGAATACAGAAATTAAAATGAATTTGAACATTAAAAATTATCAAATTCCAGAGGATGGTAAAGCAGTAAAAATTGCCAAGGAAGCAATAAATAATGTAGGTTTAAGTGCAAATGTTCGCATTATCCTTGCAGGAACAGATGCTTCTAATTATTATAATAAAGGCATAGAGACAGTAGTTATAGGTGTAGGAGATAAGTCTGCACATACTACAGAGGAAAATATAGCTATAAAGGATATGGAGAAAGCAGTAGATATAATTAAATATATCCTTGAGAAATTATGTCAAGGTAAAGTGAAATAGAAATAAGAGAGTCTTTGAAGTAATTAAGATATGATGAACTATTAAGGAATTTAAATATTGCTTAGTAAAAAAATTGTAATTTAAATGTAATATATATTTCATTCACCCGAAGGGCAGAATACCACGGACTTGCCCGTGGGGTTTCCGCATTAATTAAGGAACATATATAAAAAGGGAGGTGCTATATATGATTTAATGAGTTAGTTGCTTCGGATAATTAATCTTTTAAAAAATATTAAATAAGGAGATTGTAAAATGAATAAGTTATTAAAGATTTTTTTACTTAGTTTGCTGATATTGACACTGATGTTAGTTAATTTAGGAATTGTAGGAGCTGCTGAACGTCCCTTTAGATGTTGTTGGGGTTGGCCAGTTCTTATAGATCCTGCAGTAGGTTCTTCTTATCCATCCATCACTGCTTTAGTTAATTTATATGATACTCTTGTATATCCTGATCTTAAAGGGACGCCTCAGCCCCATATTGCGAGTAGTTGGGATATATCAGATGATGGATTAGCCTATACATTTCATTTACGCCCGGGGATTAAGTTTCACGATGGCACTGAACTAACAGCGGAAGATGTTAAATTTAGTATGGATAGATTGAGAACTGTTGGACAGGGTTTTGCTTTTTTGTTTACAAAAAGAGTTCTTAGCGTAGAAGTAATTGATAGAAATACGGTAACCATCAATTTAAGTGAACCATGTGGACCATTTGTATCACTGTTGTATAGGTTTTACATATTAAATAAAGATCTAGTTATTGCAAATATTAAGAAACCGGGTGCATATGGTGATATGGGTGATTATGGTATGGAATGGCTTTATACTCACGGTGCTGCATCTGGACCGTATATGGTAAATGAATTTAAATTTGAAGAGTATGTAAAGTTAAGCATTAATCCAAATTATTGGTTGCCAATAGACCCTAATGCACCTGATGAATATACAATTTTTAACATACAGAAAGGAGCAACAGTTATTACAATGCTTGCACGTAGGGAAGTCGAAGTTGGACACCCTTTCCATGCACAAGAATCTCTTGTAGAAATGGATAAGATTAAAGGTGTAGATATTGCAAGGTTTCCTTTAGGTTCTCAGATGTACTATATGGTAAATAACAAGATTCCTCCAACTGATGATATTCACTTCCGAAAAGCTATGGCATGGGCTTTTGATTATAAGACTTTAATGGATAGGGTATGGCCTGGCCAAGTTCAGGCAAGAGGACCAGTTCCTCAGGTAATCCCTGGATTCGATCCAACAGTATTTCAATATCAACAGGATTTGGATAAAGCAATGGCAGAGCTAAAACAATCGAAATATTACGGTCAATTAGATAAATATCCTATTACAATCTACTGGATTCCTGATATACCTGATGAGGAAAAGATTGCACTTTTATTTATGTCTAACTTGCAAGAAATTGGAGTAACGGTTAATTCGGTAAAGGTTCCTTGGTCGTTATTACAAAAGGATACCTCCTCTCCGTCTTTGTCTAATAATTTTACTCCTAAAGCCTGAACCATTCCTGCCCCTCCGTCATTGGTAGCACTTCCTCCAATCCCGATAATCATCTTTCTACATCCCTGGTCTAATGCTGCTTTAATTAACTGACCGGTTCCGTAGGTAGTAGTTATCAATGGATTCCTTTTATTCTTTGGAACTAAAGTTAATCCTGACGCCTCAGCCATCTCAATAACAGCTGTCTTTTTATCTCCTAAAATTCCGTAAGAAGCCCAAACTTCATCTCCCAAGGGACCTGTAACTTTCTCTCTTAAAATTTTTCCTCCGGTGGCATTAACCAGGCATTGAACTGTACCATCTCCCCCATCAGCCATAGGGATTTTTACAATTTCAGCTTCCGGAAAGATTTCTCTTGCTCCTTGCTCTATTGCATCTGATACTTCTATAGCAGTCAAGCTGCCTTTGAAAGAATCCGGGGCTATAACTATTTTCATCGTTTTTTATACCTCAACTAAGAACTATATATCTCTTTAATTTGTTTACTGTTATAAAATATACGCCATCATATATAACATTTCCTTTGTACAATAGTATGAATATTAATCTTTTTTCTAATTATTTTTTATATAATTTGCACAAACTTTTAAAATATCTTCTAAAATGAAACAAAACCTCACCCAAACCCTTATAAAATAAGGCTTTCCGCCCACATCCCAAATAAGCCATTTTAAGCTGTTTTATACGCCCATTTTAAAAATACGAACAATCACCTTAGGCCACCTCAAGAAACGCAGCTATGACCATATTTCGCTAAAACCCTTATTTTGCAAGGTTTTCCACCTCCTAAAAATAGTGCTTTTAGCCCCTTTTTAGCTTATTTTCTCCATATTTTAGAAGTACTATCAATATCCCATATAACAAAAAAACGCACAAACCCTTATATTTTCTACGTTTTAAAGCCTTACCATTTTCTCTATAAAAACTGATAATGCTCTAATTCTATCTATATTGATTTCCCTTATTTGGGCTGTACCTTTCACAATGACAGAAGGATTAAAACTAATAATATTCTACTTATAAATGGGGAAAGTGTGTAAAACCTGTGGGAAAGTAGCTTCTTGAAAGCCTTATATGGTAAGGGTTTTAGCGAATAACCACTCTAAGTACCTTTAAACGCACAATTTTTAAAAATAGGTATTTTACCCCTCAAAAATCGCACTTTTTTGATTAAAATTTCACTCTTTTAAAAACTAAAAATGGCTATTTATAAGGGTTTCCCGATTTGAAGAAGACAAAAATAGACCAAAAATAGGGATCGTAATTGCCAATTTTTCGAAAATTGAGGCGCGTTTAAAGGCACTCTACGTGCGTTAAAAGGGCATTCCTGAGAGAGGTCTGAAAGCCTTATAAACAAAGGGTTTTAAAGAAGGGCAAAATTCATTTTACTTAAAAGTAAAATATTAATTATCTAAGAAAACAAGATGTCCTTACCCTGACCCCGCACCCCCTATTTTAATTTAGATTTGATAATTATTTGATATCGTTTGAACTGAAAATGTTATACTATAAAAACAAAGTGTAAAGAGGTAAGTTGAATGAAAGATCTCGTTGTTCAAATAAAAAATGATGGAATTGTAACCTTTACGATTAGAGCTTTAAAGTTAATTTTGCGCAAAACTATTGGATTTATTTGGGGAACTGAGATAATTTATGAATGCTTACTGAAAATGCCAATTGAGGAAATAGAGCCAAAAATTAAAGTTACTATTAGAGCGGCTGTAGAAGATGATTTAGATAAATTCAAGGGGATAGTAAATGAAAGGAAAATTAAACTTTTTAGAAAAAGATTTAAGAAAGATAGAATATGTTTTATAGCTTTAGATCAGGAAAAAATTGCCTATTTTGGATGGATAAGTTTTGATGATGAATATGAAAGTATTTTTCAGATTATGGTTAAAGTAAACGATAAAGAGGCCTATTGGTTTGATTGTCATGTTATACCGCAATATAGACATAATGGATTACATAGTGCTGTAACCGCAAAGGCTTTAATCTATCTTAAAGATAAAGGATGTAAAAAAGTTTTAACACATGTTATGAAAGATAATATTTATTCACGGAAAGCTTTTGAAAAAGTAGGTTTTAAAGAAAAGAGAATGGTAACTTTAATTAAACTATTTAATTTTAAACATTATATATATCGTGATTTCAAAGGAAAATTGTAAATTATTTTATTTTAGATGCCTACGAAAACTATATTTTAATATTGGTTCTAATTCATATCTTTTTTATGATTATTAAAATTTATTATACCACTTTACCTGCCCGGTTTTGATGGTCACTCTACCATGAGAGATATTTTTTACCATATCATTTAACCAACACAGCTTGGACTCAGAAAGATAGGTAATAACAGTAATCTTTTCATCATAGCTTACATCGGCAATCCGACTTTTCCTGCTCTCGATAGCTTGAATAATCGGCCCCAATTCCCTATAGTTTATCCCCTGTAGAATAAATTCCTTCAATGCAAATTTCTCCACTCTGCCGGCAGATTGCAATCCTTGCAGGGCGGATTTCCGATAAGCACGAATTAATCCACCGATACCCAGCTTGATACCACCAAAACAACGAGTTACTATTACCCTCACGTTAGTTAGCCCCTCCTGTTCAATAGCCTGCAAAATGGGCGGTCCGGCGGGCGGAATTTGCCGGTTCGCTAGTATCAGAATATTGCTTTATTTGCTGCTCATTGATACCGATTTTATAAGCCCAACAGTGATGGCTGGCATCCGGAAATTGTTCTTTCAATTCTTTCAGGAATTCCCTGGTTCCTTCTTCTTTTTTTAATTCTTTCACAGAAGCATAGAAACGGCTTTTTTTAAAGGTATTCTTTACCTGAGCATCGTGACTAATAGTCGTATAATTGTTCTTATTCGTCATGCCTTGATCTTTCTATTTGAAATGATGATTCATTTTTTTTCTAAAAAACTTTAGTTAAAATAGGGACAACACTCCTATTTTTTTTATGGTTTAATTTTCCCTAAAACCTCAACCATCTGATTAAGAAACTCCTCAGACCCTATAGGTTTTCCGCAAAAAGTTACCGAATTATTGACTTGGCACACCTTTCCTATTTATTTTATCTAAAAGTAAAAAATTAATTATTTAAGAAAATGAGATGTGTCTATATATCCCAAATTATTATATATATTTAAATATATATTACGATATTAACTGTGTTATACAGAAAAATATTAGTTTACAAAACTTTTTTTACAAAATATTAGCAAAATAAGCATAACTGCAATTGACATATTAATGCCATATATGTAAAATTGAATTATGCATAAATAATAGGTTAGCTGATGTTTTTAACATTTATAACCAATATATTCTAGGGCAATACTACCGAACCCTATCAAAAAAATTGTTTTTACAGACAAGAATTAAATAATTATAATCAATCAAAAATGAAATTATGAAGCGCGAGATTTTTGTTTGCTAGAAAAATCGTATTCATTAATTTAGATATGAGTAGTCGTAATAGGAGGAATAAAAATGAATATTTATGAATATGCCATGAAGATGGAAAAGGACAGTGAAAATTATTATAATGAACTTGCTAATAAAACAGATGATGCAGGGCTCCAGAATATATTAAAAATGTTAGCAAATGACGAAGTTAAACATTATAATATTATTGAACAAATGATTAAAACCGATGTAAGTGCAGAATTAGCAGAAACAGGTATATTAAAGAATGCTAAGA
>NCRO01000173.1 GCA_002849045.2 Candidatus Sediminicultor secundus | reverse complement strand
TATTTATTCAACTTTCTTCTTAGGCCTTCACTGTTCCTATATTTTTATATTTTAGCACGGTCAAGCTGTGAAGGACAAATAACCTATGCCCTTGCCTCCCTTTACGTCTTTGCATAGGCGATGACAAAGAAAATAGGTGTCTGTCCCTATTTTATACTATTTTATACTAAAATGTTATACTTTAAAAAAGTGAACTATACAATCCAGTATGAATCCAAGGCAATTATCAGTTATCGATTAGGACATTGTTATCTATTACTAATATAAAAGGGAAACTTGTTACTAATTTAGAATATTAATGAAAAAGTTTTTCCTATGAAAAAAAGTCATATATCTATAGACTTATTAGATAGAAATTAATTATGAAACTACCATAAAAACAAGGTGTAAAGAAGTGAGTTAAATGGATAATCTCGTTATTCAAATAAAAAATGATGGAATTGTAACCTTTACGATTAAAGCTTTAAAGCTTATTTTGCGCAAAACTATTGGATTTATTTGGGGAACTGAGATAATTTACGAATACTTACTGGAAATGCCAATTGAGGAAATAGAGCCAAAAATTAAAGTTACTATTAGAGCGGCTGTAGAAGATGATTTAGATAAATTCAAGGGGATAGTAAATGAAAGGAAAATTAAACTTTTTAGAAAAAGATTTAAGAAAGATAGAATATGTTTTATAGCTTTAGATCAGGAAAAAATTGCCTATTTTGGATGGATAAGTTTTGATGATGAATATGAAAGTATTTTTCAGATTATGGTTAAAGTAAACGATAAAGAAGCCTATTGGTTTGATTGTCATGTTATACCGCAATATAGACATAATGGATTACATAGTGCTGTAACCGCAAAGGCTTTAATCTATCTTAAAGATAAAGGATGTAAAAAAGTTTTAACACATGTTATGAAAGATAATATTTATTCACGGAAAGCTTTTGAAAAAGTAGGTTTTAAAGAAAAGAGAATGGTAACTTTAATTAAACTATTTAATTTTAAACATTATATATACCGTGATTTCAAAGGAAAATTGTAAATTTTTTTATTAACTTTCTTCTAACTGCGTTAAAATATTTACATGAGGAGGATTTCATGAATCAAGCATTAATTATCCTGGC
>NCRO01000017.1 GCA_002849045.2 Candidatus Sediminicultor secundus | reverse complement strand
ACTGGAATAAAAATAAGATCGGTGAACTAAAAGACCGACATTTTGGAAATTATAAAGTAGTCGTTAGTGAATAGCAAAACTAGCGTATAGCGTATAGAAAAATTAGTGTATTAGTATATAGTATGTAGTGAGGAAGAAGAAGGAAGTCAGAAGCCAATACCCAGGAGCCAGAATAGGATAGTATGTAGTATGTAGTAATATACAGTAATAAGTGATGAGTGATAAGTAATAAGTTTTGAGTTACAAATTTAAAAAAGTAGGGGCGTATTGCATACGCCCTTAAAGATATAAACAAAACCGTAGGACAGGCATTCCCTGTTTTCACAGAGCCTGTCCCTGAAAAAATAGGGAACAGACCCGCCTGTCTGTGAATTATAAAAAAAGGGCACAATTCATTGTGCCCCTACATTTGAATCTTGGTCTCTTTAATGCGATACGCCATACGTTAGATAGGTTTTGAATTTTGAATTATGGTTTTGCGATTTTCGTTTTTAGCTTTATACTATACGCTGTACGCTATGCGCTAAAATACGAGATACGGATAGAGCTTTACGTTTTAATGCTATTCGCTGTTTTCCTAACCAATTAACCAGCTAACCAAGTAACTAGCTAACGAATAATAATTAAGAAAAGAGTAAAAATACCATGAAAATAAAAATATTCTGGCAGAAAAACTGTCTCCATTGTCCGGAAGCTAAAAATATTGGGAAACAATTGGAGAAAGAGATAACGGTTCAGTACTTTGATATAGATACAGTTGATGGGTTGGCGGAAGCAAGTTATTATAATATTGCATCTACCCCTTCAATGATAATCGTAGATAATGATGATAATGAGATTAAGATATGGAGGGGAAAGGCTCCTGGTATAGAAGAGATTAGAGAGGAAGCGGTAATTTGAATATTAGTATAAAGCAGATGATTGAGATCTCTCTGATTGATTGGGAGGGAAAAATTGTTTCCACTTTATATGTTCCCTCATGTAATTTTCGATGTCCTTACTGCTATAATTGTGATCTGATATTACATCCTGAAAATTTTCCTGACATCTCCCAGAGAGAAATAGATAATTACCTCTTAGAGAGAAAAGATTTTATCGATGGCATATGTATGAGCGGAGGAGAGCCCACCCTATACACCGATTTACCTGCATATTTTAAAGAAATAAAGGATAAGGGTTTTTTAATAAAGCTGGATACTAATGGTACTAATCCGAAATTATTAAAAAATCTCCTAGATTTTGGTTTAGTAGATTATATTGCCCTGGATATTAAATCATCGTTAGATTTTGATAACTATTCTAAGGCCGCGGGCATCAAAGATAAAATGATGTTAGAGAAGGTAAAAGATAGTATTGAATTAATAATGAACTCAAAAATTGATTATGAATTTCGCACTACTATTGTACCTTTATTGCATTCCGAAGAGACCATTATGGAAATTGCCAGGTATATTAGGGGGGCAAAAAAATATGTCTTACAGAATTTCTCTCCTTTAGAGAAGACCCTCGAGCCTTCTTTTCAAAAAATAAAACCCTGTTCTGATGAAAAAATGCAAGAACTATCGGAAAAAGCTAAAAAATATGTTCCCAATTGTTTTTGGAGATGAAGTTTAGTCGTTAGTGAATAGTGAATAGTCGTTAGTATATCGTATCGCGTATTGCGTTAAAGAAACCAGGATTCAGGTGTAGGGGCACAATGAATTGTACCCTTTTTTATTTTGATACTGTATAAGTGTTAAAAAATATTAGTAAAAAGTAGAGATAATTTGAACCAGGATTTTGAATTAAAAGAACTTGGACAAATAAAATATTTTAACTGTAGAGAATTGAACAACACTAACTTAGCAGTAAATGCTTTTACCACTCGAATAGGTGGGGTAAGCAGAACCCCCTATGATAACCTTAATTTAGCCTATAATATAGGCGATAAAGAAAGCCGCGTAGCAGAAAACAGAAAAATAATTTTAGATGCTTTAAGTATTGATTATCGAACCGCGGTAACTGCTCAGCAAGTCCATAAAGATAAAATAAGCTTAGTAAGAAAAGAAGATAAGGGTAAGGGAGCTTTTGAATATTCTAAGGGAATTGCACAAACCGATGCCATAATTACAGATATCCCCGGCATACCACTTTTAATGTGTTATGCTGATTGTGTACCTATTTTTATTTTAGACCCTGTCAAAAAAGCAATTGCCTTAATTCATTGCGGAAAAAAGGGAACAGAATTGGAATTAACCTTAAAAACTCTGTTTAAGATGAAAAAAATCTTTGAGACCAATCCCCGCTCCTGCTTAGCTGCTATTTTTCCCTCCATTGGTTCCTGCTGTTATAGTATTAAAGAGGAAAATAAAATTGATGATTATTGGTTAAATGAAGAAAAATATAATTGTGAACCAATTTCCCTGCAAAATAAGAGCGGGCGGAGTCTTGATTTAAAAAAGGCTAATCATTTACAACTAATTAAAGCGGGACTACAAGAAAAGAATATTTTTATTAGTGAGATTTGTACGGCAGACCATCCTGAAATATTCTTTTCGTATCGAAGAGACAAGGGGAATACCGGTCGTATGGCCGC
>NCRO01000172.1 GCA_002849045.2 Candidatus Sediminicultor secundus | reverse complement strand
TTTTTCCGAGCTGGATCAGGCTAACATGATAGAGCTGTTAGAGGAATTTCCTCTGAAGATGAGAGATTCTTTGCGTTTAGGGAAGGAATTTTTTATTCCTACCGACTTTTTACCCACTCCCGCTCCCACTTCTTTTTCTAAACTTGAAGCTCATAACTCGCAACCCATAACTTTTAATTTTAACTGGTGAACCGGGTAACTGGGCAACTGGACAACTAATATCCTATCCGCTAAAAGCTATACGCTAATTATTAAAATTATACCTTATTTGCTCGAAAAAGTAAAAACGATTTCCTTGATTTTTACCTGATCTCCCTCTTTAATTCCTTTTTTAATTAAAGCCTTCTCTAAACCCATTTTTTTTATAATTTTCTGGAAATAATCTATTGCTTCCTCATTATTAAAATTGGTCATTGCTACTATCCGTTCAATCTCTGCACCGGTAACTTCATAAATGTCTCCCTTTTTATTAATTACAAACCGGGGGGTAAATTTATACACTGCTTCTTTTTTGGGTAAAGCCTTAGTAATCGTTTCTTTTTCTCTTAATTTTAATTCATCCAACAAAGAAGAAAGACCATAGATTAGTGTATTTAATCCTTCTCCGGTTAAAGCAGAAATGGAAAATATTTGATAACCTTCCTTATGGAAAGCATCTTTGAGGTAGGTCATATTTTCTTTAGCAGAAAGAAGGTCACATTTGTTTATGGTAATCATCTGTGGTTTCTTAGTTAGTTTTTCACTAAAATTATTTAATTCTTTATTTATTGCCCTAAAACTATACAATGGATCCTCTTTTTTTATTATAGAACCATCGATAATGTGCAAGATTATTTTAGTTCTTTCAATGTGTTTTAAAAACTTATCTCCCAAACCAGTACCCTGATGAGCTCCTTCAATCAGACCGGGAATATCTGCTACCATAAAACTTTTTATTTCATCTACACTAACTACTCCTAAATTAGGGCTGAGAGTGGTAAAAGGATAGTCAGCGATCTTAGGTTTAGCAGCTGAAATCCGAGAAAGCAAGGTAGATTTTCCGGCATTAGGATAGCCAACCAATCCTACATCGGCAATTATTTTTAGACTTAAATATAGTTTCTTTTCTTCTCCCGGTTCTCCTTTTTGAGCAAACCTAGGACTTCTTCTAACAGAACTTTTAAAGCGAAAATTTCCCAGTCCACCCTGTCCTCCCCGGGCTACGATAATCCTCTGCCCATTTTCGCTCAAATCACCTAAAATTGTGGAACTGTCCATATCTTCTACCACAGTTCCCAAAGGAACTTTTATGATTAAATCTTCTCCGTTTTTCCCTGTCTTGTTGCTTCCCTGTCCGCTTTCTCCATTTTTTGACCTTTGATGAGGGTGATTATAAAGGTCTATTAAGGTCCTAACCTTATCATCTGCTTCAATAATTACATCTCCGCCTTTTCCCCCATCTCCCCCATTAGGACCACCTTTGGGGATAAATTTTTCCCTTCTGAAGCTTACGGCTCCATTCCCCCCTCTTCCTGCTCTCACTTCTATTTTTACTCTATCCACAAACATACTTTTCTCCTGCCAAAATGAAAATTACGTACCAGGCACTTTTTTTTCATTTTTTATTATTTTACCTAATAATACTAAAAAACCCTGAGTTTTACAAAAAAACCCAGGGTTAGTTGACTAAAATTATTTTCTTATTTTAAGATCTTTCAGTATAAACACAAACTTGTTTTCTATCTTTTCCCTTTCTTTCAAAAGTTACAAATCCTTCAATTAAAGAAAACAGGGTATCGTCATTTCCTCTTCCCACATTTTCCCCGGGAAGAATTTTAGTTCCTCTCTGTCTTATTAAGATACTGCCTGCTTTTACAAATTGACCGGCAAATCGTTTTACTCCTAAACGCTTGGCATTACTATCTCTACCATTTCTAATTGATCCCTGACCTTTTTTATGTGCCATAAATTCTCACCTCACCTTCTTAAACCTGCTTCTGATTAAATTATGTTGTAAATGTTTAATTATCCTGATGCTTTATATTATACCTTTAAATTTTTATTTTTTCAATTAATATTTCAGTATAAGGCTGTCTGTGTCCGGTCTTTTTGCGATATCTTTTTTTTGATTTATATTTAAAAACTATAATCTTTTTGGCTTTATCTTGGCTTAAAACTTTCCCAACAACCTTAGCTTTTTCTACCAGAGGTCGGCCAATAATACGTTCTCCATCTTTATCAACCATTAGTATCTGGTCAAATTCTACCTTCTTTCCCTTTTCCTGGTCTAACTTTTCAACCCTGATAATATCTCCTTCTTTTACTAAATACTGTTTCCCTCCAGTTGCAATAACAGCTTGCATTTTTAGCAATCCTCCTTGCCTTCTAAACTCGCCATAATTAGGTAGCAATCAGATAAACCGACTACTTTCAGACCCAATCTGAGCGGATATGAAACCGACGCTTATAAAATTTAGCATATATTTATATGGTTGTCAAATTATTTCGTATATAGTATGTCGTATATCGTATATCGTGAAGAAATAGAATTCAGGAGCCAAGTTCATATCTCGTGTCTCGTGAATCGTATCTCGTAAGACAGGGTATAGCGTTTAGCGTAGAGCGGATAGAAAAACGGTGATAAGTAATGAGTAATTAGTGACAAGTTACGGGTTACGAGTTTCAAGTTTAGAAAAAAGAAGTAGGGTCATATTGTTATACGTCAATAAGAAATCAGCAAAACATAGGGTATGTAAAGATTTAGAGTAGGGGCTTGATTTATCAAGCCCGCCCTGTGTAGTAATTTTTGCTACTATACTGGGACCGCAAAACTCGGGTCGGATAAATCCGACCTCTACTCCCAATAATACAATAATACATGTTTTACGAAAAAGTTTTGAATTGTGGTTTTTCAATTTTAGCTTTAACTTTTTAATTTAATTAGGAATTAGGGTTAGCATCTTATTAATCCAAAACTATACGTTAAACGCTACCCGCTATACGCTAATTCTATACTAACGACTATTCACTAACGACTAATTTGACTATTTAAACATCTGCTTAATTTTCTTTATTTCTTTTAGTCTGCCGACAGCTACTACATCTATCCTCTCTATGTGAATATTTTTTGAAGACTTAATATAGATAGCTTTTCTTCCTTTTTTCTCTAATTGTTTAATCAACAGCATCTTTGCCCCGGATAAATTTTCTTCTACTTTAGGATGCACTCCTAATAAGACAGCTTCTGCTCTTGAAGTATTGCACAACTCTTCTAACTTACGTAGAACCATATTGCTTACGGTTTCGGCGGATAAAACTCTGCCCGTTCCAGAACAATAAGGGCAAGAGGTTCTTAGCATGTTTTCCAAATCTCTCCTGGATCTCTTTCGGGTAAGTTCAACCAGACC
>NCRO01000170.1 GCA_002849045.2 Candidatus Sediminicultor secundus | reverse complement strand
GATTACTAGTCGGTGAAAGTCCGATATGGGGGTTGATAGTGCCAACCATTAGCTCAAGACAAGGGTGTCCATCGTGAGATGGAATCTGAAGGAAGTCGGCGGCAAAACTTAAGGTCTTTAGGAACACGAACTACATATAAGGCATATGCTTGTGGGTAAGTTTGCATAACAAAACAAGGCCCAAAACTATCCGAAACAGGCGGTGTAAATGTAGCAGATAGATGGAGTGAAAGTAATCTCTCTTACCTGGGGAGGTCTTTTGATAGGTTGTGAAATGAATTTTAAAACAACAACTCATACAGTGATGTAGGGCTGAACTGTCAGAAGTCAGCAGACGCCATAGTAGATTGATATACATCAATCGAAGGGCTGAACGTTAGGAGGTTTCTTTTTGAATAACTCGAAAAAAATACCAAGAAAGCAGACAACTTCTCATGAAGACTATTTCCAGGATGTAAGGCTGGAAGCTTCAAGATAATGGAAAAGTGCCCAGTATTCTTTTTAGCGTTTGATAACAGAAGAAACAGCGAAAATGTATATGCCAATAATCTTATGGAGGAAATTCTTGCCAAAGACAACATGAACCAAGCATACAGGCAAGTGGTAAGAAATAAAGGGAAACATGAAATAGACGGTATGACGGTAGATGAACTTCTACCTTATCTTTAAAGAAAATGGAGACCAACTCCGTAAAGATATACTCCAAGGCAAATACAAACCAAAATCGGTAAGAAGGGCAGAGATATCCAAATCCGATAGAGGAGTAAGGCTATTAGGTATACTAAACAGTAACAGACAGAATGATTAAAGCATGCCATTGCCCAACAACTAACACCAATATTTGAACTTAAGTTTTTTAGATAACAGTTATGGTTTTAGACCCAACAGAAATGCACATCAAGCGATAAAGAAGGCGCGACAATACATAAATAGAGGATATACATGGGTAGTAGATATTGACCTGGAGAAATATTTTGATACGGTCAATCACGATAAACTCAATAGCGCTTATAGCCAGAGAAGTAAAAGACAAAAGAGTATTGAAACTAATACGAGCATACCTTAATTCAGGAGTAATGATTAATGGCGTAATAGTAGAAACAGATAAAGGCTGTCCTCAAGGAGGACCCCTTAGTCCTCTATTAAGCAACATTATGCTTGATGTACTCGATAAGGAATTAGAGGAACGGAACCATAAATTTTGCCGGTATGCGGATGATAATCAACTATATGTGAAAACCCGCAAGGCAGCAGAAAGAGTAATGAAAAGTATTACCAAATTTATCGAAGATAAACTTAAGTTGAAAGTTAATAAGAAGAAAAGTGCAATAGGCAGACCCTGGGAAAGAAAATTCTTAGGATTCTCATTCTATACAAAACAGGAAGAGATACGGGTAAGAATCCATCCCAAGGCAATAGAAAGAGTAAAGGAAAAGATAAGATTCATTACATCAAGGAGTAATGCCTGGAGTATGGAATTTCGCTACCTGAAATTACGACAGTTAATAACAGGATGGGTCAGTTACTTTAGGTTAGCGGATATTAAAACGAAATGCCAAGAACTCGATGTATGGACCAGACGCAGGATCAGAATGTGTTATTGGAAACAATGGAAGAAGATCAAGACCAGACACGATAATCTGGTTAAACTTGGTATTGATAACTTCAGGGCATGGGAATATGCCAATACCAGAAAAGGCTACTGGAGAATCTCCAACAGCCATATACTTGCTTTAACCTTTACTAACAAAAGGCTTAAGAATCTTGGATACCTTAGTTTTACAGAAAGATATACACAAGTAGCTAATTTCTAACGAACCGCCGTATACCGAACGGTACGTACGGTGGTGTGAGAGGACGGTAGATAAATTAATTGTCTACCTCCTACTCGATTTTTTTTCAGAAAAAGAAGGATTTTTAGTCTAAAGAGTCGAATTAACATATAGTTGTTATTAGATGTTTCTTAACCTCAATCCAGTTTGAGGTTGGTACAATAGAAAATTATTACAGAGTACTATAAAAAAAGAATTCGTATATTAATTATTTGATGCCTGAACATTTCGTTTGAGAAGGCATATAGGAGAAAATAAAATGGTTTCATCAAGAATAAAAAATTCGAAGCTTATCGCTCAGATTAATGAAGGAAAACTAACTTGGCACCGATACATTACACCCATCACTGAACACTACTGTGGTCAGGTCGCTTCCCGGAATTATCGAGGTAAAAGAGCGGCTTATTGGGGACATATTAAATTCAATATCATTCCAATGATGTTAGCCCTGAAAAAGTCAGGAGCAGAGATTGTCTTAGGAGCTTGCAACATAGATAGCACTGATGATGCTACAGCCGCTTATTTAGTCTCAAAGGGTATCAGTGTTTACGCGTGGCAGGGAATGAATCAATTAGAGTATCAGGAGAACTTGGCGCTAATTCGTAGTTTCAAGGCCGATTATCTTTGCGATATGGGCGGAGAGCTGAGCGTAGCTTATCTTGATAAAGTTCCTCCGGTTAAGGGTGCTCTAGAAGCAACAACCAGTGGCCTTAATCTCTTACAAAATCACAAGATACCGTTTCCTGTTTTTGACTGGAATAGCATCCCCCTAAAAGATCGACTAGAAAATAGGTTTCATGTTGGGGATGGTGTCTGGCCTGCATTTAGCTATATAACAGGACTGGGGTTGTTTGGGAGACGCGTACTCGTTATTGGTTATGGGCCTGTCGGAAAAGGAATAGCTGAGCGAGCACGCAATTTGGGAGCAATTGCGCATGTTACTGATTTGAATCCTGTGCGCCTTTTAGAAGCACGTCATCATGGGTGTGAAACGGTTAGCTTAGATGAAGGGCTTGCTCGTTGCCACATCATCGTGACAGCCACAGGAGTAGAAGGAGTATTGCGCAAAGAGCATCTTTGCCAAGTAAGGTCTGGAGCCATTCTTTTTAATGCCGGCCACTCAAATCGTGAAATTGATATTGACTGGCTATATCATCTGCCACACAAGAGAATGAAGGCTCATATTGAGCAGTTTAATATTGGAAAAACATTCCTATTTTTGTTAGCGAAAGGAAGTTTATTGAATTTAGCTGCTGGAGCAGGGCCACATGGGATTGACTTATTTGACCATTATACCGCTGTCATGCTTTTAGGAATTACCTGGATGTTTGATGGTATTCCAGACAATATTTTACCAGGTTTACAACTATATCCTGCCCATTTAGAGCGAGAAATTGCCGAGCTATCTATCAAAATTCACAGTAAGAGATAGAGTTCTTTTTAAAATAAGGTTTATTAAAAAGTTTTAAAGCTGTCCAATAGGGGGAGCCAAGATA
>NCRO01000169.1 GCA_002849045.2 Candidatus Sediminicultor secundus | reverse complement strand
TAGTAGACGAGTTTCGCAACTTTTGCATGAACGATGAAACTGAAAAAGTGTATCAAAAGTTAAAAGAAGCAATTGGGGTCTGCTAAGAATTAAAAGACAAATAACTCTTGAAATAAAGTTTCCGAATTATTGATTTGGCACACCTTCTCTATTTATCTAATAATTCTATGTATTTATTTTGTCCCCTTGTCTTGCCCGTTACATTAATTCCAATCCCAGAAAAAAGATATGTCAAATGTTAAGACCCCATCATTTCCTTTTTAATTTAGGGCATTCTTTATTTATTTTGAATTTTCCAAAAACTTTGCTGCAGAGTTTAAATGTTTTGCTGCCTTTTCAACTATTGAGGGGTTAATATTGTAAACCTCTTCCCAGCCTTTTTGTATAGAACCGGTATGTTCTCGAGCAGCCCAGGGACCGGTCCCCACTTGAAAACCGTTAGCCCATTTATATAAAGGTGGTAACCTGATATCGAAATGCTCTATGTAGGCCATTACATCTTCGTGACTCCAATTATAGATTGGGGAATAATAGACTACGCCGTGTTTATTTATATCCATACCACCTTTACCGGGGTCATTTCCGTCTTTTATCCGCCTGCCAACCAGAAAGATATCGATTTCATTTTCTTCAAAATACCACTTCTGCCCGGTATTCTGAACAATCTTGTACCAGATGGAAGCTATTTTCCCATGCTGAGGAAAGAGCATATGCCGGTTTTTTGCCAGCCATTTCAAGTCCTGACCGGTATTAACAACTTCTAGGTTATCCGGACCATGTTTATCAATCCAGTTAATCACTTCGGGATATTCAAGATTACTTCTAACCCAGAAGGTTCGATTGATTCCGATCTGCTGACACATATGTTTCAAAACCATAGAATCTTTACCACCACTCCAGGATACTGCCACTTTCTTCCCCACAATCCTCTTTTTGATCTCGTTTTGAGTTTTATTCTTCAAACAAATTATCCTTTTTTGATACTCTGGATCTTCTTTCAATCTTTCTCTTGTTCTTTCCAGAGCTTCTATCCATTCATCCTGCTCTATTTGCTGTTTAATTCCTAAGATAATACCAACTCCCTTTTTTAATTTTAGAATATATTATTGATTATTATATAGCCTTATTTCCTAAATATTCCCTTCTTTTAATCTTATTTAAATCCTTCTATTTTGTTAATTTATATTTCCTTATATCTTCTTTTAATTCTTTGCCTGACCTATAAGATATTAGGTCACTACCGGGAAAATTAATATTGGAATCAAATATCACCATATTATTTTAATTACCTCCTTTTTTGTTTTTTTGCTAAATAACTATTGGGGGTTTTGATTAATTTTTTGTTTGTCGTTTATTATATTGTAATTAATTACAGTATAAATATTGACGCTGCGGTTAAGTGTGGCAA
>NCRO01000168.1 GCA_002849045.2 Candidatus Sediminicultor secundus | reverse complement strand
ATATAGGAGCAGTTAATGGCCAGATATATTTTGCTAACGTATGTGGGGTAGGATTTGATGCGGAAGTTGCCCATTTAGCCAATCAATTGAAAAACCGACACCCTAACTGGAATTCTCTTAGTGCATTTGTTTATGTCTTCGCTACTGTAAAAAAACTTCTTTCTCCTTTTAGCTGCCATAATGTAAAGATAAAATTTGATGGGCAAGAAATCCATTCTAAAGTTCTATTTATTGCTATTAGTAATGGAAAAATTTATGGAGGCAGATTTAAAATCACCCCTGAAGCTATATTAGATGATGGATTATTAGAAATCTGCCTGGTAGAAGAGATGGGAAGATTTAAGTATCTCAGCATTATCCCTAAAGTCTTTAAAGGTACCCACAAAAGCATAAAAGGAATACATTTTTATAAAGCTAAAGAGGTAATTATTCAATTTTCAGAACCTGTTTTGGCGCAAGTAAGCGGTGAGGTAATTGAAGGACAGAAGGAATTTACCATAACTCTTCTGCCAAAAAGTTTAAAATTGATTGTCCCTTAACTTGATTAAAATAGTCGTTAGTAAAGAAAATACAAAGAATAAATATAAAATAAATTAGTTAGTTAGGAATAGATTATAAGAAAATATCTAATATGTTGTGTGGGCACGATGCATCGTGCCCACAGGAAAAAACAGTAATATAGGAAGGGCACAATTCATTGTGCCCCTACAGCTGAATCCTAGTTTTTTACGCGATACGCGATACGAATTAGTATTCACTAACAACTAATTTACAATCTTCCCTTATTTTTTCTCTTCTTCTCTTCATACATCTTCTGATCGGCAATGCGGATTAGTTCATCCATCGATTGAGGATTAGCAGGATCATAATTAGAAAATCCTGTACTAAATTCTACTTTATAAGGTTTTTGGGAAATCTGATTTAACCGGACTAATTCCTTGCGTAATCTCTTTCTAATTATAGGTATTTCGTTTAAAGAACTATCCAAGAAGGTTAATAAAAATTCATCTCCTCCCATCCGAGTGATAATATCTACCTCCCTTAAGATAGATTTAAAGAGTTTTGCTACTTGGATCATAGCTCTATCCCCCTCATCATGACCAAATTCATCATTGATATCTTTTAGATTATCTAAATCACTATAAGCTAACAATAAAGGAGATTTATCTCTTTTAGCTAATTTTAATTGTCTTTGAAGAAGCTCTAAGCCATACCCTCTATTATAAGCTCCGGTAAGAGTGTCATAATGAGCTAATCTTTTTAGTTCTTCTTCCATCCTTTTTCTTTCTATAGCAGTAGCTATTTGATTAGAGACAAATTCCATAATTTTGATATCTTTCTCAGAATAGAGTTTAGAATTGGTATAGCTTTGTACTGCCATAGCCCCGATGACTCTATCTTCTACTTTTAAAGGGACACCTAACCAGATAGACTTATCAGTGATAGTTCCAATGATGTTTAATTCTCTTTGAGCAATCATCTTCTTTAGTTTCTTATAATCAGCCAGTAAGGGTTGATCAGTCTTTATGACATAGATAGTAAGAGAATTGGTCTCGCTGAAATTGATAATTTGGAAATCCTTATCTTTTTCATCTACAAAATAGGGAAAGTAAACCTCATCTTTTTGGTAATCTGTTAAGGCAATAAAAAAATTAGTGGTATCAATAATATTACCTAATTCTTGATGGATAGTCTTATAAAGCTGGCCAAGAGAGATAGGGGAATTGGCAGCTTTAGAGATATTATATAAAACCTCTTGCAGTTTCTCATTTTGCTTACGTTCGGTAATATCCTGATATAAAGCAATAATACCGGTAACCTTATCTTTAATTTTTACAAAGGAAGTGGAAATACGTACCGGAATCGGGGTGCCGTCTTTTTTTTGTCTGATCGTTTCGAAATTAATTAAATCTTTATTTAAGGTCTTACGGGTTAAATCTTTCCCCTCTTTCGTCTTACCTTTAGGATAAAAACCGATTTCATCGATGTTCTTACCCAGTATTTCTTCTTTGGTATAACCGAAAAGCCGGGTGAAATGGGGATTGACATCAAGAACAATACCCCTTGTATCCTGATAAAAGGCGGCATCCGGAATATTTTTAAATATCCCCACAAATTTTTTTTCGCTCTGGCGTAATTTTTCTTCTGCTTTTTTACGTTCTGTAATGTTCTGATATAAAGTTATAATACCCTTTAACTTGTTATTAATCTTAACCGGGGCAGAAGAAATAAATACCGGAAACTCACTTCCATTTTTTCTTTTTCTTATTGTTTCATAATTTAAAAAACCTTTTAGAGCTTTTTTGGATAAGTTTTTCCCTTCATATATCATTTTCTGAGATTGAATTATGCCACTATCAACATTTTTTCCTTTAATCTCTTCTAAAGT
>NCRO01000167.1 GCA_002849045.2 Candidatus Sediminicultor secundus | reverse complement strand
GCGTATAGCGAAAAACTGAAAGCGCAAAGCGCAAAACCATAGCTTAAAACTCAAAATTAAAGGAAAAAGTTTTAAGTTTTGAAATTTAAATTGTACTTTTTTGCTTGATCCTAAACTAAAAAACAAGAATCATAAACTTAAAACTGTGAATTTGCATCCAGTATCTTGCATCTTATATTTATACTAACGACTATTCACTATTCACTAACGACTAATTATGGGGTTATATTTGAGATGTTAACAGAAAAAAAATCTCCTGATTTATGGCTTTTTATAACGGTAATTATCCTAATGGCTATTGGTATATGTATGGTTTTTAGTTCAAGTTACATTATGGCTTATAAATGGTATGGAGATAGTTATTATTTTTTAAAAAGACAATTAATTTATGCTATAATAGCTTTAGTAGTATTTTTTTTCGCTATATTTACCGATTATCATTATTATAAAAAATTTACTATGCCTATCTTAATTTTATCCATTGCATTTCTATCGATGGTATATATTCCCAATATCGGGAGGGCTGCCGGTGGGGCAAGGAGATGGATTAAGATAGGATTTTTTTCTTTTCAGCCTTCCGAAATTGCTAAATTTGCTTTAATCCTATATATGGCAGAGTCTTTGACCAGAAAACAATTAAAAGATATAAAAACCTTTATTAGAGGGGTATTGCCCCCTTTAATTATTATGTTAGTAATGTTTTTATTGATCTTGAATGAACCAGATTTTAGTACTTCCTTAATTATTTTGGGTATTTCTTTTATTATGTTATTTATTGGGGGGACCAAGGTAATTCAGCTTTATGCATTAATAGTAGCAGCAATCCCCTTAGGAATTTTAATATTATTAAGAGAAGAATATAGAAGAGCAAGATTGCTCTCCTTTTTAGACCCCTGGAAAGACCCATTAGATAGCGGGTTTCATATAATTCAGTCTCTATTAGCCTTAGGGAGCGGAGGAATTTTTGGAATCGGATTGGCAGAGAGTAAACAAAAATATTTCTATCTTCCCGACCAACACACCGACTTCATCTTCTCTATAATCGGTGAGGAATTAGGGTTTATAGGTACTGTAGTAATAATTATTCTCTTTACAATATTGTTGTGGCGTGGATTTAGGATAGCCTTAGATTCTTCTGACCAATTTGGAACATTACTGGCTGCGGGTATTACTTCTATGATAGTTTTTCAGAGCATTATAAATATTGGAGTGGTAACCAAGATGATTCCCACTACCGGCATTACCTTGCCCTTTATCAGTTATGGGGGTTCATCTCTAATTGTGAATATGTTTTGCGCGGGAATTCTAT
This sequence comes from Candidatus Sediminicultor secundus, assembly GCA_002849045.2. The sequence goes on along the minus strand of NCRO01000167.1, from coordinate 788 downwards.
TAAATATTTCCCGGTATAAAGTAAAAGAATAGGGAGCTTAATTGATGGCATTAAAGGCGATAATTTCGGGTGGTGGAACAGGGGGGCACATATATCCAGGAATTAGCTTAGCTTACGAGATAAAAGGCAGAGACATAAACAATGATATTTTGTTTGTGGGAACTGAAAGGGGATTGGAATCAAAACTTGTTCCTCGGGAAGGGTTTGAAATTATAAAAATTAAAGCCCGGGGTATTAAGCGAAAAATATGTTTTGAAAATTTAACGGCTATTGTAATTTTTTTAGTTTCTTTATTTCAATCATATAAAATTATAAAAAAGTATAAACCGGATATAGTTATTGGAACAGGTGGTTATGTAAGCGGCTCGGTTGTTTTAATGGCCGCAATATTAGGTTTTCCAACTTTTATCCATGAGCAGAATGTAATACCCGGGATTACCAATAAATTTTTATCTCGTATCACCAGTAAAACATTTTTAAGCTTTAATCAGTCAAAAGAATATTTTAGTAATAAAGCAAAATTGATTTTTACGGGCAATCCCATACGTTTTAAAAATATTAAACCAGGCACAGACAGAGAGTATAAAAAATTTAACCTTGATTCTTCAAAAAAAACTATATTGGTATTGGGAGGCAGCAAAGGAGCAGCTTCAATTAATAGAGCTGTTCTAGGAGGTATCGATTTAATAAAAGAGGTTATAAAAAACGACTGGCAAGTTTTATTGATTAGCGGGCAAGATGATTATGATAACATTATGGAAATAGTGGGAGAAGCCCATAAAATATTT
>NCRO01000166.1 GCA_002849045.2 Candidatus Sediminicultor secundus | reverse complement strand
CCAATGCCTTTACCGAATTGAATGACCCAGCAGAACAAAAACGTCGATTTGAAGAACAGGTTGCCAAAAAAGAAGCCGGAGACATGGAAAGTCATTTCATGGATAAAGATTATGTCGAAGCTTTAGAATATGGGATGCCTCCTGCGGGTGGTTTAGGTATAGGTATTGATAGATTAATGATGTTACTTACCAACTCTGATTCAATTAAAGAAGTTATTCTCTTCCCGCAATTGAAATCAAAAGAATAAAACAGTATCGAGTATCGAGTATTGAGTATATAGTGAAAAATAGCGTGTAGTATTCGTATATCGTATTGCACCAGCATTAAACTAAAAATTTAAAGCGAAAAGAGAAAAACCATAATTCAAAATTCAAAACTTTTTCTTAAGTTTTAAGTTTTAAGTTTTGGTTTTGCGTTTTTAGCTTTACACTTTACGCTCTGATACTATTCACTAACGACTATATTAATTGGCAAATTGGTCAATTGGAGAATTGGTTAATTAAAAAATATGAGATTAGATAAATTTTTAAAACTAAGCAGATTAATAAAGAGAAGAACAGAAGCAAAAAAAGCCTGTCTAGCTAAATGTATTAGAATTAATAATCGAATTGCCAAAGCAGGGGATGAAGTTAAAATTGCTGACGAAATTGAAATTAACCTGGCGACTAAAATTATTCAGGTAAAGGTGTTAGAAGTTCCTTTAAAGAATATTCAAGCAAAACAAGCTATTTCTTTGTATGAGGTTTTAAAGGAAATTAAAAAAGAAGAAGATTGAAATTGTAATAAAAATAATTAGGTATTCAGAAGACAGAATCCAAAATATAATCGTATATAGTATATCGTATTGCACCAGCATTAAACTAAAAACTTAAAGCGAAAAGCGAAAAACCATAATTCAAAATTCAAAACTTTTTCTTAAGTTTTAAGTTTTAATTTTTAAGTTTTAGCTTTACGCTCTGATACTATTCACTAACGACTAAAATGAGGTTTTAATCAAATGGAAGAAAAAATGAAAGAATTGTCAGAAAAAATAATAAGGCTATTGGAAGAGAAAAAGGTTCAAGAATTAAAAGAAATTATTGATGGCCTCTATCCAACAGAGTTTGCCGGATTAACCGATTATTTACCATTAGAACAGACTATTGAAATATTTAAATTACTTAAAGATGATGAGAAAATTGCGGAATTGCTTTCAGAATTAAGTTCAGAATGTCAAGCAAATATTATGGATGCTCTGGGTAAAGAGAAGGCTTCTGATATCTTAGAAGAAATGGATACTGATGAAGCAGCTGATTTTTTAGGGGAGATAACTCCTGAGGAATCCCGTGAGTTATTAGATTTGATGCCTAAAGAAGAGGCAGAAGAGATCGAGGAACTATTAAAGTATGAAGAAAATACTGCCGGAAGCATAATGAACAACGAGTTTGTTGCTCTTCCTGAAGATCTTACTGCTGAGGAAGCAACAAACAAGATAAGAGAGCTTAGCCCGGAAGCAGAGACGATTTACTATGTTTATATTGTAGATAAGAGAGAGAAATTAATTGGAGTTATTTCTTTGCGAGATTTAATCATGGCTAATCCTAAAGCTAAAATATCAGAATTTATGGAAGAAGATGTGGTCAGCGTTTTGGACACAGAGGACCAGGAAACAGCAGCTAGAATAATTGCTGATTACGATTTTTTGGCTATACCAGTTATTGATAGAAAAGGTACTTTATTAGGAATTATAACTGTAGATGATATTATTGATGTATTACAGGAAGAGGTTACCGAGGATATTCATAAGATGGTCGGTTCATCCGAGGCATATGAAGATAAACTTATAAAAGCAAGCCCCTTGATGAGGGCGAAGGCGCGACTTCCCTGGTTGTTCGTATGTATGGCAGGAGGAATACTTTCTGGTTCAGTTATAAAGCTTCATTCTGATACCTTACAAATTGTAATGGCTATGGCCTTTTTTATTCCTATAATTATGGCTATGGGTGGTAATGTAGGTGCTCAATCTTCCACCATTGCAGTTCGTGGTTTAGCTACTGGTCAGCTCAGGATAGATGAATTATGGTATAATATCTGGACCGAAACCAAGGTTGGTTCTTTGATAGGAATAATTGTCGGAATAATTATAGCTTTGGTGGCACTTATTTGGCAGGATAATTATGTATTAGGGCTAGTAATTGGACTGTCATTATGTTTGACTATAATAACTGCAGCCACTATTGGTACCTTATTGCCTTTGATTTTTACTAAGATTAAAATTGATCCGGCAATTGCCGCAGGCCCTTTTATCACTACCATAGTAGACGTTGGTAGTTTATTAATATATTTTAGTCTGGGTACCTTTTTATTTAAACGGTTTAGCGGATAATAAAATTATTTAGTTAGATATTATTTAAATAATGTACTAGGATAGCAAAAAAGATTTGTTAAAAAATAAATGAAAAAGGGAGAAAGATAAGATGAGTGAAATATTTGATGTATATGCGAGAGAGATATTAGATTCGAGAGGTAATCCTACCGTTGAAGTAGAAGTAGAACTGGAAAGTGGAGCCTTTGGCATAGCCCAGGTTCCTTCAGGAGCCAGTACCGGAGTACATGAGGCTATTGAGTTAAGAGATAGTGACCCAAAGAGATATTTAGGTAAAGGTGTGCTTAAAGCGGTTAAGAATGTAAATGAGATTATTGCTCCTAAAATTATAGGATATGATGCCACAGATCAATTATTGATTGATAAACTGTTAATTGAACTTGATGGAACTCCCAATAAAAGCCGCTTAGGAGCTAATGCTATTTTAGGAGTATCTTTGGCTACAACAAAGGCAGCAGCTGATTTTTTTGGATTACCCTTATATTACTATATTGGCGGAATTAATGCCAAAGAACTTCCTGTCCCCATGATGAACATATTGAATGGAGGTAAACATGCCGATAGCGGAGTGGACTTGCAGGAGTTTATGATTGTTCCGGCTGGTGGAGCTAATTTTAGAGAAAGTCTTCGAATGGGTGTGGAAACTTTTCATACTCTGAAAAAAGTATTGAAAGAAAAAGGATACAATATAGCGGTGGGAGATGAGGGTGGATTTGCCCCTAATTTAAAATCCAGCGAGGAAGCAATTCAATTAATAGTAGAAGCAATTAAAAAAGCAGGATACGAACCAGGTAAAGATATTTTTATAGCTTTAGACCCTGCTGCTTCAGAATTATACCAGGATGGAAAATATGTATTATCTCGAGAGGGAGTGACTAGAACTTCCGATGAGATGATAAATTATTATGCTGGGCTGGTAGATAAATATCCTATAATTTCTATAGAAGATGGCCTTGCAGAAGATGACTGGGAAGGATGGCAAAAACTTACTCGAAAATTAGGTCATAAAATACAAATTGTAGGAGACGACCTTTATGTCACTGACAAAAAAAGACTCAATCGAGGAATTGAATTAAAGGCCTCTAATTCAATTTTAATAAAATTAAATCAGATTGGAACACTAACCGAGACTTTAGATACTATTGAAACAGCAAAAAGGGCAGGTTTCACAGCAGTTATTTCTCATCGTTCCGGAGAAACAGAAGACACTACCATTGCCGATTTAGCTGTAGCAACTAATATTGGGCAGATTAAAACTGGTTCTCTTTGCAGAACAGACCGAATTGGCAAATACAACCAATTACTGCGTATTGAAGAACAGTTAGGAGAGTCATCAATTTATCGCGGAAAGGCAGTATTTAATATAAAATAAAATGATATCAATTAGGTCAATATTTCATTCGAAAATAGTTTGGGCTATAATTTTACTTTTAATATTGTATATAGTTTTTATATTTTCGGATAAATACGCCCGGACATTGCAATTAAAAGAAGATATTAAAAGATTAGAATCAGAGGTAGAAGAATTAAAAATGAAAAATAATAATTTATCAGAAGAGGTGGAATCATTAAAATCTGATAAATCTGTAGAAAAAATTGCCCGAGAGGAATTAGGTCTTACTAAACCTGATGAAATATTGATTAAAGGTATTGAAAAATGAAATTCATATAATAGCATAGAGCGTAGAGTGAAAGGCGCAAAACCAAAACTCGAAACTAAAAACGAAGAAAGAGGTTTTGAATTTTGAATTATGGTTTTTCGTTTTTCGTTTTAAGCTTTTAGTTTAATAAAATATGACCAATGAAATAATTTTAACTTTCAACTATCTGAACATTTACAGTTTATCGCCATAACTATATAATTACTATTGACGATTTAAAAGATTTATCATATAATGGATTGCAGTCTGCCGGAGTGGCGGAATAGGTAGACGCACAGGACTTAAAATCCTGCGAGCTGTAAGGTTCGTGCCGGTTCGATTCCGGCCTCCGGCACCTATAAAGATAATGATCAATTGGTAAATTTGGCTTTGTTTGAAAAAAATGCTAAAATTATTATGTACAAAATAAATATTTTATAAATATAAAAATACGGCGCGGGGTGGAGCAGTCAGGTAGCTCGTCAGGCTCATAACCTGAAGGTCGGTGGTTCGAATCCGCCCCCCGCAACCAATTTTTAAAACCTCTTATTCAAAATGATAGGGGTTTTTTAGCAATATAATGTCTCTTGATTCGTTAGTTAGTTACTTAGTTAGCTGGTTAAAATGCAGGTTGCAAGTTGCGAGTTATAAGTTTGAAAAGTCCTTTACAGTGAACTGAAAACCAAAGACTGTCAACTGAAAGCTTTTTAATAATAACGACTAATCTTAGGCGGTGTAGCTCAGATGGCTAGAGCATGCGGTTCATACCCGCAGTGTCCTGAGTTCGAATCTCAGCACCGCCACCAAAATATTTATTAAAAAATTAAAGGCCTTTCTAAATAGAAAGGCCTTTAATTGCAAAAGGACAAAAAATGTTAGAAGAGAAGGTTCTACAAACTATAAAGAAGTTTGATATGCTTTCTTTCAATGACAGAGTCCTGATAGGGGTATCAGGAGGTCCTGACTCGGTAACCCTTCTAAATGTTTTACTATCTTTTAAAAAAAGATATAACCTATCATTTTTTATTGCCCACCTTGATCATATGCTTAGAGGAAAAGAATCGGATGAAGATGTAAATTTTGTTAAAAATTTAGCCCAAGAGTTAGGTTTACCTTGCGAAGTTAAAAGCTGTGATTTAACAAAAATTGCTCGAAAAGATCATTTAACTATGGAAGAAGCTGCTCGTAAGTATAGATATAAATTTTATTTAGAAACTACCAAGAAGTTTAAAACAAACAAGATTGCTCTGGGCCATAATTCTGATGATCAGGTAGAAACTGTTTTGATGAGATTTTTAAGAGGAAGTGGATTAGAGGGTTTGATGGGAATTCCTCCGGTGCGAGGCAAAATAATCAGACCTTTAATAGAGTGTAGCAGAGAAGAGATTGAAGAATACTGTAAAGAAAATAAAATAGAGTATAGGGTAGATTCGAGCAACAAAGAAGTTGTATATTTTAGAAATAAAATTAGATTAGAGCTTTTGCCTTTGCTTTCTAAAGATTATAATAAAAATATAAAAGATGTTATGCTGAGTCTTAGGAGTATAACTAGTGAAGTTTCGGCATATTTAAACCAAGAAACAGAACTGCTTTTTAAAGAAATTGTAAGACAAGAAAACCCCGAAATGCTAATTATTGATTTAAAAAAATTTACCTCTCTTCCTCTGGTTTTAAAGAGGAGGATAATTAGAAAATCTATTGAAGTTGTAAAGGGAAATCTTTATTCTATAAGTTTTAAACATAATAATGAAATATTAAAACTTACTGAGTGCCAACTGGGCGAAAAAGAGATTTATCTTCCTGATAATTTAATGGCCAAGAAGATTTATAATGAAATAATGATTTACAAAAAGAGGATTTCTAAAAATCAAACAGAAGAGATATCTACCCCCTGGGAATACGATATATTAATTCCAGGGAAAACAGAGATTAAATCTTTAGGTATAAAGGTTGAAATAAAAATATTAGATTCTGCGGACATAAGATCTTCTTTATATTTTACTAAAAAAAAATCTAAAGGGAAATTTCTGGAATTTATTGATTACAATAAAGTTAAACCCCCTATCAAATTAAGAAACAGACGGAGTGGAGATAGATTTTATCCCTTAAAGATGAAGGGCTTAAAGAAAGTTAAAGATTTTTTTATTGATAATAAAATTCCTAAAAGTTATCGAGATTTAATTCCTATCTTGGTTGATAGTGAGGATAAAATAATATGGATTGTGGGAATAAGGCTGGATGACCGGGTAAAAATTAACTCTGGTACTAAAAAAGTGCTCTGCATAAAAACAAAAATAAAGAATTTTTTTTTGCAGGAATATTTTTGTAAGGAAGGAGAAGAAAATGCTAAAAAATAGCGAAATTGATGAAATTTTAATTTCAGAAGAAGAAATTAGAGAAAAAGTTACCGAATTAGGCAAAAAGATAACCCGGGATTATCAAGGTAAAGACCTGGTTTTTATAGGTGTATTAAGAGGAGCAATAATATTTATGTCAGATTTAGCTCGGGCAATTTCAATTCCTATGATATTCGATTTTATGGCTATTTCCAGTTATGGAGCAGCCACAGAATCTTCGGGAGTAGTAAGAATATTAAAAGATTTAGATGAAACTATTGAGGGCAAAGATGTCTTAGTAGTTGAAGATATAGTAGATACCGGATTGACTTTGGATTATTTGCTACGGATATTAAAATCACGTAAACCAGCCAGCTTAAAAGTCTGTACATTTTTAAACAAAGGTGCCAGAAGAAAAGTTAAGATTAAAGTTGATTATTTGGGATTCGATATTCCTAATAAATTTGTAGTGGGTTATGGTTTGGACTATGCAGGAAAATTTAGGAATGTTCCTTTTATTTTTACCCTTAATCCCGAAATATATAAGGGAGAGTTAAAGTAAGTATTAGTCTTTAGTGAATAGTATCAGAGCGCAAAGTGTAAAGCTAAAAACGCAAAACCAAAACTTAAAACTTAAAATCTAAAAAAAAGTTTTGAATTTTGAATTATGGTTTTTCGCTTTTCGCTTTTCGCTTTAAGTTTTTAGTTTAATGCTGGCGTAATACGATATACGAATACTATACGCTAAACGCGATACGCAATACGAGATACTAATTATATGTTTGTTTTTATATAGGAAATATGCTAAAATTATTTTGCAAAAGCAATAAGAGTATAGAATAAACTTTTTATAAGAAATTTTTAAAAAAGGAGAAATTTTTCTTGGCTAAAACACCTGACTTTAATAAAAAAGACTTAAAAGGAAATAAAAATTATAGAAACATCGGTCTATATTTACTGATATTAATTATTACAGTTTCAATTATAAGTTCGTTTTTTGAGCCCAAATCTATTACCCAACAAGAACTTACCTATTCTGAATTTTTAAAAGAAGTTGAAATGAATAATGTATCTAAAGTTACCATTGTCGACAATACAATTACTGGTATACTTATGGATGGTAGAGAATTCTCTACTTATTCACCTGATGACCCGGAGATGATAAACACCCTTCGAAGTAAAAATATAGTAATAGAAGCTAAACCTCCGGTAAAGGTATCCTGGTGGATGCAGTTACTTTCATCTTTATTACCCATGCTTTTAATAATTGGAATTTGGTTATTTATGATACAACAGATGCAAGGTGGAGGGAATAAGGTGATGTCCTTTGGCAAGAGCAAAGCCAAACTTTTAGGCAAAGAGACCCCCAAAGTAACTTTTAAAGATGTGGCTGGAATTGATGAAGCAGAAGAGGAAGTTGAAGAAATAATAGAATTTTTAAGAAGCCCAGCAAAATTTAGGAAATTGGGAGCTAAAATACCCAGAGGAGTTTTGCTTTATGGTCCACCTGGAGCAGGTAAAACATTACTGGCTCGAGCTATTGCTGGTGAGGCAGGAGTACCATTCTTTAGTATTAGTGGCTCTGATTTTGTGGAGATGTTTGTGGGAGTCGGTGCTTCCCGAGTAAGAGATTTATTTAAGCAGGCAAAGACAAATGCTCCTTGCATTATTTTTATGGACGAAATCGATGCTGTAGGGAGACACAGAGGAGCTGGTTTAGGAGGAGGGCATGATGAGAGAGAACAAACCTTAAACCAACTGTTGGTAGAAATGGATGGTTTTGATCAGAATATAGGAATTATAATGATTGCTGCCACTAACCGCCCAGATATCTTAGATCCTGCTTTATTAAGACCGGGAAGATTTGATCGACGGATTGTGGTAGATAGGCCTGATATTTTAGGTCGGGAGGACATTTTAAAGGTTCATGCAAGAGGAAAACCATGGGCTAAAGATGTAGACATTAAAGTTATAGCCAGAAGGACTCCTGGATTTGTCGGTTCTGATTTGGCAAATTTAGTAAACGAAGCAGCTTTATTAGCTTCCAGAAAAGGCAAAAAAGAAATCGGAATGGAAGAATTAGAATCTGCTATAGATCGGGTTATTGCTGGACCAGAAAGAAAAAGTAGACTCATTAGCGAAAAAGAGAAAGAGATAATAGCTTATCACGAATCAGGTCACGCCTTAGTGGCCAAGTTATTGCCTAATTGCGACCCGGTACATAAAGTTTCGATTATTCCTCGAGGTAATGCTACTTTGGGTTATACTTTACAACTCCCCACTCAGGACAGATATTTAATTAGTAAATTAGAGTTAATGGATAAACTATCAGTTTTATTAGGGGGAAGAGTAGCTGAAGATATAGTATTTAAAGATGTTACTACTGGAGCTCAAAATGACCTGGAAAGAGCTACCAAACTCGCTCGTCAGATGGTAACTGAATATGGAATGAGTGACACTATAGGCCCTATTACCTTAGGTAGAAAAGAACATCAAATATTTTTAGGCAGAGACATTTCCCAGGAACGTGATTATAGTGAGGAAATTGCTAATAAAATTGATAAAGAAGTTAGAAAAATTATTGAAAATGCCTATTCCCGAGCTAAAGATATTTTAACTAAAAATAAAAGGAAATTAAAAAAGATTGCTCGTAATTTAATGGAAAGAGAAACTTTAGAGGGAAAAGAATTAGATGATTTATTAAATGGTATAAAATTAGCCAATCTAACTAAATTTAAAGCAAATTTTTTATTAATTTAAAATAATTATAATTAGTCGTTAGTATTTGGTGGACAGTATCTAGTTAATACTGAATAAAAGCGAACAACTTACAACCATTAGATTAGATAACCAAAAAGTTTTTACTAAGGATCTTAACTAACGACTAACGACTATTCACTAACGACTAAGTTGAGAGGTGGATCGAAATGAAAGAGAAAGATATTTACCGACGAAGAGAGAAAGAAGGCAAGGGAGAAATAGTGAAGAAAAAGAAAGAAGAATGGCTTAAAAAAGAGAAGTTAAAGATGGTTGAACAAAGGAAAGAGTATATGAGTTATCTTAAAGGGGTAATGCACAAGAAGGGATTTAACCCAAAATTGAAGAAGGATAAATTCTTAGGCGGAGTAAGAGGAAGGGGATAAGAAAAGAAATACTAAAAATTTTTTAAAAAAAGAAGGGTTTTCAGGATAAGATAGAGTAATATAGAAATACAGAATGTTGATTCGCCTTTTCGAGTATATAAGGACTTTTAAATAAAGTATAATTTTAATTTGTATAATTGATTGATAAAAACGGAAAAAAGTGAAAAGGCAAATTAAATTAAAAGGGGAGGTGTAAAAGAGGAATATAAATATTTTGAAGATTTAGTTTCTAAGCAATTAATTAAAAAATTAAAGGAGGAGAATAATTAATAATGAAAAAAAGCATTTTAATATTAATACTATCTTTGAGTCTAATAATGGGATTTGGTTTGGCAGCTCATTCAGAACCGTTGACACTTTACTGGAATTTAGGTACCGAACCCCCCACCCTGGACCCTGCTTTAGGTTCCGATACTACTTCAATACTTGTAATAGAACAGCTATTTTTAGGGCTAACCGATTTTAATGATGAGACTATGGAAATTGTTCCGGAACTGGCCACTTCCTGGGAAGTATCAGAAGATGGACTGGTTTGGGCTTTTCATATGAGAAAAGATGTATACTGGACTGACGGAACACCAGTTACTGCCCACGACATAGAGTATGGAGTTAAAAGAACCTGTGACCCGGCTACTGCTTCTAGTTATGCTTACGTACTTTACATTATTAAAGGAGCTAAAGAGGTAAACACTGGTGAAATAAGCGACCTGGATCACATAGGAGTAAAAGCAATAGATGATTATACTATTCAGTTTGCCTTAAATCAACCTGCTGGTTACTTCCCTGCTATTGCTGGAATGTGGGTTGCCAGACCTGTACCTAAGTGGACCATAGAGAAATACGGTGAAAAATGGACTGAACCGGAAAATATTGTTACCAATGGTTCTTACCTTTTAACAAAATGGGCACATGAAGACGAACTAATTATGGAGAAGAATCCCGATTATTTTGATGCTGATAAGGTACAGATAGAAAAAGTTCATTGTGTGATGGTTGTAGAGCTTTCTACTGCTATGGCTATGTATGAAGACGGGATATTGGATACTGTGGAAGTTCCTTTAGATGATATGGACAGGGTAAAAACAGATCCGGTATTAAGTAAAGATTTATTTATCGCCCCTCGATTATGTACCTATTATTATGGATTTAATAATACCAAACCACCGATGGATAATCCTTTAGTCCGTAAAGCCTTTTCTGCTGCTATTGACAGGCAATCTTTAATAGACTATGTTATTAAAGGAAATCAAACACCTGCTACCACCTTTGCCTGTCCAGGCGTTTTTGGTCATGTTCCACCAGAAGAAGGAGTAGGTATAGGTTATGACCCGGAAGCAGCTAAAAAATACTTAGCTGACGCAGGATACCCTGGAGGCGAAGGATTACCAGAAATTACTCTGATGTTTAACACCTCTGAGAGTCATCGGAAAATTGCCCAGGCCATTCAGCAGATGTGGAAGGAAGTATTAGGAGTAGAGGTTCTTTTAACTAACCAGGAGTGGAAGGTGTATCTTAATACTATAAATGAGGATGCTCCTCAGATCTACCGTTTGGGTTGGTGTGCTGATTACCCTGATGCTAACAATTGGGTCTATGAAGTTTTCCACTCTACCGATAGTAACAATAGAATTAAATGGCATAATGCGGAATTTGATAGGACAGTGGAAGAGGCAGCTCGTGAATCTGACCCCGCGAAGAGGTTAGAACTCTACAAGAGAGCAGAACAGATTCTCTGTGAAGAAGAAGCTGCTATGGCTCCCATCTATTTCTATACTTTTGTAAGGGTGACCAAACCATATCTTACACGTACCTATTCTTCGCTGTCTGGAGAACATTTCAAGGATTGGAGAATTACAAAATAACAGAATTTAAAAACACTGGTTTGTTTTAGTTTTTTTAAAATAGCCATGCGTCCTTGAAAACAAGAGGATTGCATGGCTATTTTTTGCCTTTATTTTTTTCCATTTTATGATATAATATTTTGGTAATATCTAAATTTAATTGTATAGGAATTTACTTTTTTCATAAGCCCTAATTAGTGAATAGTATTTAGTAATTAAACGAAAAATGAAAAGCTTAAAACGCAAAACTATAACTCAAAATTAAAAATTGAAAGAAAAAGTTTTGAGTTTTAAATTATGGTTTTTCGCTTTTCGCTTTAAGTTTT
>NCRO01000165.1 GCA_002849045.2 Candidatus Sediminicultor secundus | reverse complement strand
ACCGGGTGATTTATCTGGGTCATTTTGGCTCTGAAGGTCCAGAAACGATGCTTGCTCACAGAGTTTCAGTACCTACTATGTTTGTTGCCGCAGCAGAAGAAACCGAAGAGGATTTAGTAAGTGGTCGCGGAGATGCATACTGTGGTATGCTGAACGCTTCATATAATTTAGGGCTAAGAAAATTAAATCCCTATATTCCCGAATGTCCTGTTGGTACGGCTGAAGAAATAGCAGAAATGATATTAGACTTTGAAAGTATAGCCAGAATATTACTTGGACTTAAAAAACTCAAGATAATAAGCTTTGGTCCAAGACCCCAGGACTTTCTTACATGTAATTCGCCTATAAAACCTCTGTATGATTTGGGTATAGAAATAATGGAAAATTCAGAGTTGGATCTTTTCGAAGCTTTTAATAATCATGAAAATGATTCAAGGATATCAGAAGTAGTTAAAAATATGGAAAAAGAATTGGGTAATGGAAACAAATATTCAGGAATACTGCCCAAACTTGCACAGTATGAGCTCACCTTGAAAGATTGGATGGAGCAGAACCTTGGTGCATCTGAATTTGCGATCTTTGCAAATAAATGTTGGCCTGCCTTCCAAACTCAATTTGGGTTTGTACCTTGTTATGTGAATTCAAGGTTTGCTATGAGAGGAATACCCATATCTTGCGAAACAGATATATATGGTGCCTTGAGTGAATATATAATTACTCTTGCTACTAATTTGCCGGCTACATTACTTGATATAAACAATACAGTACCGAAGGATATGTATGAAGAGAATGTAGAAAAGGTGAAGAATTATAAACTAAACGATCTATTCATGGGGTTCCATTGTGGAAATACTCCCATTTGTTATATAAAAAATGCTGAAATGAAATATCAATTAATTATGCATAGATTGCTTGAGCCAAATAAGGACCCTGATATTTCCAGGGGTACCCTTGAAGGAACCATAATTCCTGGAGATATTACACTGTTTAGACTGCAAGGTACAGCTGATTATGAATTGAGGAGTTATATTGCTCAAGGTGAAGTACTTGATATAAATCCGAAATCTTTTGGAGGAATTGGTGTATTTGCTGTTAAAGAAATGGCCAGATTCTATCGCTATATACTTATTGCAAAAAGATTTCCCCATCATACAGGTATAGCATTTAAACATATAGGCAAAGTTTTATTTGAAACTATAAAGATGTTGGGTATAAATGATATAGCTTTTAATCAACCTTCAAATCTAATATATAGGAACGAGAATCCATTTGATTGAATTTTAAAGTTGGAAATATTATAAGTATGGGTAGCAAATATTTGACCTCTTAAAAGTGGCGAAGTAAAAAAAATAGAATATACAATTTATTTTTTATTTATTTGGAGAAAAGCAAAAATGATAAAACCCGATAAGTATTTACCAAAATATTATCAACTAAAAGAATATCTAAAGCAGATGATTCAAAATGGAGATATTATTCCCGCGCAAAAGTTGCCTTCAGAAAGTGATCTTGTCCGTCAGTTTAAAATAAGCAGACATACTGTTCGTCATTCTTTTAGTGAGTTAGAAAATGAAGGATGGATATATAGAGAACAGGGGAAAGGTACTTTTTGCGCTTATAGAGGAAGTAAAAAAGAGCAGAAAATAGCTGTTTTAACCACCTATATTTCTAACTATATTTTTCCCTATATTATTAGAGGCATTGAGGAAACATTGTGTGAATCAGGTTTTTCATTTAGTATTGCCAGCACAGGCAATGATAAACGCAAAGAAGAAGAATGTATGAAAAGATTCTTAGAACAAGATATATCTGGTATAATTGTGGAGCCGACAAAAAGTGCTAAACCAAATATCAATCAAAAATACTTTCAGGAACTAGATAAACGCAATATCCCATATATACTATTACATGCCACCTATCCTGATTTAGATTCCGCATATGTAATTATGGATGACGAAAAAGGTGGCTTTATTGCTACACAATATTTATTAAAGCTAGGTCATAAAGATATAGCTGGAATATTTTTATCTGATGATTTACAAGGCATAAGACGACAGACCGGTTTTTTGTCTGCTTTAAAGAAATACAATATTACTATAAATAATGAATTTTTAGGCAATTATAAAACTGAGCAGATGTTTTCTTTCCCATACAATTTTACTATAAACTTATTGAAAAAGAAAAATCGACCAACTGCTATTGTTTGTTATAATGACCAAATAGCTATTCAGGTTATGGAGGCTATTCGTCGTAGTAACTTAAAGATTCCTGGGGATATTTCATTAGTAGGATACGACAATTCAAATTTAGCAGTTGCTACTGAGGTAAAATTGACAACTATTAATCATCCAAAAGAAGAGATGGGCAAACGGGTTGCACGCATGATAATAGATATGATTAATGGAAAGGCAAAGAAGCCGTGTTTTGTGTATCAACCGGAGCTTATTATAAGAGGCTCTTGTAAAGTATTACTAAAATAAGATAAAATTCGTTGAGAGGACGATAAGCATGTTGGAGAATCTAAAAGGGGAAGTATACAAGGCTCACATGAACCTTGGGAAAAACAGATTAGTCATGTGGACATCCGGGAACGTAAGCGCTCGGGATCCTAAAACCAATCTTGTTGTTATTAAACCAAGTGGAGTGCCTTACGACAAATTGTCACCTGATAATTTAGTAGTTGTTGATCTAAATGGAAAAGTTATAGATGGAAATTTAAAACCCTCTGTTGATATGGCAACACACCTTTATATATACAGGCATATGCCAGATGTTATGTCTGTAATCCATACACATTCTACTTATGCCAGTGCTTTTGCGGCAATAGGCAAATCAATTCCAGTCTGCCTTACAGCTATGGCAGATTTCTTCGGCCGTGATATACCCGTGGGAGAACTTGTACTGATAGGAGAAGAAGAGATGGGTAAGGAAATTGTTAGGAAGATTGGTAACTCAAAGGCTATAATAATGAAAAATCACGGACCTTTCACTATAGGTAAAAACGTTAGTGAGGCTTTAAAAGCCGCAATATTTTTAGAAGAAAGTGCAAAAACTCTAATCATGGCTAAAATTCTGGGAGAACCTCAATCTATTCCAGAATCTATAGTAAATAAACTTCACAAAAACTATATTGAAAAATATGGGCAATAAAGGAGGTAAAAATATGCATAACAAATATCTTTTAGGTACAGATATAGGTACACAGGGCACAAAGACAGTAATGGTAAATCCTGATGGTAAAATAATCTCTTCTGCATTTTCTGAGTATGATGTAATAAAACCAAAACCTTCCTGGGCAGAACAATGGCCGGATGTATGGCTAAAAGCCACCTTTGATACAATTAGAGATACATTAGAGAAATCAAAAGTGAAACCTTTTGATATCGCCGGGATTGCCTTGAGTGGACTTTATGGTGGCTCAGGTATACCAGTTGATAAAGATATGGAACCTATAAGACCTTGCCTTATATGGATGGATAGGCGGGCAACAGATGAAGTACAATGGGTAAAGAAAAACGTTGATAAAGATAAGATATTTGAAATCACCGGCAATTATGTTGATTCTTACTATGGATTTACAAAGATGATGTGGATTAAGAATAATGAACCGAATAATTGGAAAAAGATATCCCAGTTTATAACCCCCAAAGATTACGTCATATACAAATTAACCGGAGAAAATATTACAGACTTTTCATCTGCCGGTAACATTGGCGGAGTCTTTGACATTAAAAAAAGAACTTGGTCAAAAGAGATGTGTGAGATACTCGGTATTCCTGTATCAATGTTACCAAAGCAAATTGTAAAATCTGCAGACGTTGTAGGTAAAATAACCAAAGAAGCCTCGAAATTATGCGGCTTATTAGAAGGAACACCGGTTGTAGCAGGAGGTATAGATGCACCGGTGGCTTCTTTAAGTGCGGGTGTCCTAGAAGAAAAAAACCATGTTGCTATGACCGGAACCTCTATGTGTTGGGGAGTCGTTCATAAAGGACAGCATCTATCTCCTAAATTAGTAAGCTTTCCCTATGTGGCTTACGATGATGAAATGATATATACTTTTGGTGGAGCGGCAACAGCAGGTGGTATCGTTAGATGGTTCAGAGATCAATTCTGCGTTAAAGAGCGAGAAGCCGAAAGGGAATCGAATATCTCTGCCTATAAACTCTTAGACGAAGCGGTAAAAGATATTCCTCCTGGTTCGGAAGGACTTTTGTTACTACCATATTTTATGGGTGAACGTTCACCGATATGGGATCCTGATGCAAAAGGAACCATAATAGGTTTGACCTTATACCATACCAGGAAACACATTTACCGAGCAATTTTAGAAGGTGTGGCTTATTCTTTGCGCCACAATATAGAAGCAGGATTAGAAAGTGGGTTAGAGTTGGCAGAAGAATGTATTATGGTAGGAGGGGCAACGAGATCTCCATTGTGGATGAAGATGTTTTCGGATGTAACCGGATATCCGATAAAAACTCTTGCACAAAATGTGGAGGCTCCTTATGGAGATGCTCTACTAGCTGGTGTCGGAACAGGTGTCCTAGATTCCTACGAAAGAATTAAA
>NCRO01000164.1 GCA_002849045.2 Candidatus Sediminicultor secundus | reverse complement strand
GAGTAGCGTCCATAATTATCTCTCCTCGATGCATTACTAAAAGACGCTTCACTGTCTCGGCAACTTTTTCCATATTGTGTGAAACTAATACCACAGTCATTCCGAAATTATAATGTATTTTTTTTATCTCAGATAATATATTATCCCTACCTTGCGGATCAAGATTAGCAGTAGGTTCATCTAAAATTAACATTTTTGGTCTGATAGAAAGGATACTGGCTAAGGCGACACGACGCATCTCTCCTCCGCTTAGAGAAAAAGGGGAACGTTCTACGTAGAAATTATAATCAAGGTCGACCATCTTTAAGGCTTCTCGGACTCTTTTTTCAATTTTTTCTTCTGGCAAACCTAATTTTTTGGGACCAAAGGCTATTTCTTGATATACTGTTTCTTCAAATAATTGATTCTCGGGATACTGAAATACCAAACCTATTTTTTGTCTTATTAGTTTAAGATTTACTCCTTTTTTGTTTAAATCTACTCCTTCTACATAGATTTTACCAGAAGTTGGTGTAAGTAAACCGTTAAAATGCTGAATTAAAGTTGTTTTACCACAACCAGTATGTCCGATCAAACCAACAAATTCACCTTTATCAATTTCTAAATTAATGTCCTTTAATACTTCTGTTTCGAAGGGCATTCCTAAACTATAGGTAAAGCACATATTTTCTATATGTATAAACATAAACTTTCCACCATATCCTCAACTTTCAATATATGAGGACATATGTCTATTCCTTTTTTGTTTAATCTTAGGGCGAGTTCGGTTATTTGAGGAACATCTAATCTTAATTGCTTTAAAACTTCTATATGGGTAAATACTTCCTCAGGTTTTCCCCTTAGAACAATTTTTCCTTTATCTAAAGCGATTACCTGATTAAACTCAGCTGCCTCCTCCATTAAGTGAGTAATATGAATTATGGTAATATTCTCTTCTTGATTTAATTTTTTAACAATATCTATAACCTCTTTTCGACCCCGGGGATCAAGCATTGCTGTAGGTTCATCTAAAACCAAATAGGAAGAGTGTAGAGCAATTGCTCCAGCGATTGCAACTCTTTGTTTTTGTCCACCTGAAAGTAAATGAGGTTCACTTTCTTTATACTCTTCCATTTCTACAACTTCTAAGGCCCAATCAACCCGTTCTCTCATAAGCTTTGGTTTTATCCCAATATTTTCTAAACCAAAAGCTATATCATCCTCTACTGTAGTTGCTATAATTTGATTGTCTGGATTTTGAAATACCATACCCACTTTTCGTCTTATTTCCCATGTTTTACTCTTGTCTTTGGTATTCATTTTATCTACCCAAATATCTCCAAAAGTGGGAAGTAGCAAGCAATTCATATGCTTAGCCAAAGTAGATTTTCCCGATCCATTAGAACCTATAATAGAAATAAAATCTCCGTTTTTTATTTCTATATTAATAGAATCTAAAGCTTTAATTTGATCTTTTTTATGATAGTTATACACGTGACTTAGATTTTTTATCTTAATCAAAATGTTCACCACTTATAATTTCGTATATATAGTATTTAGTATATAGTAAAGAAGTAAAGATATAAATACAGAATCTATATTTTAGCATCTCGTGATTCGTATCTTGTAAATAAAACAGAATTCAGGAGTCAGAAAAATAGTACCTTGTATCTCGTGAATCGTATCTCGTATTCTAGTGTTTAGCGTACAAGCTTACCCTTTTGTCATTGTGAGTGACCGTAGGGAGCGTGGCAATCTCTATATTAAGCTAAAAAGTTAAAGCTAAAAGTGAAAAACCATAATTTAAAACCCAAAACTTTTCTCTTAGCTTTTAGCTTTGAGCTATAGTTTTACGCTTTGCGCTTTTAGCTTTAAGCTGTCCATTGGGATTACTTCGGTCTTTTTACTCCACTAAAATAGCACAAAAGGCATTTTACTCATTAAATACAATATTATAAAAACCAAAAGGTTAAAAAGTCTAACTATCAAATAATTAGTTCTGATATAAAACTTTTTAACCTTTTTCTTTTATCCTCTAATTATTCTACAAATTCGATTACAGCCAAAGGTGCAGCGTCACCTTTGCGAAATCCCGTTTTCACAATTCGTGTGTAACCGCCATTTCTCTCCAAATACCTTGGACTAATTTCTTCAAAAAGAACTTTAGAAGCTTTTTTATTTTTTATAACTTTTTGCACCTCTCTCTGAGCTTGCAAATTATTAATTTTAGCTATAGTTACCAATTTTTCTACATGCTTTCGAACTTCTTTTGCTTTTGTATACGTGGTCTCAATCTTTTTATGAGTTATGAGTGAAATAGATAAATTGGCCAACAAAGAACTTCTGTGGCTACCACTCCGACCTAATTTCCCTTTTAATTTCTTGTGTCTCATCCTAAAAATCCTCCTGTTGCATTTTTTCACCTAAGACAAATCCATATTTAGTTATTTTCTCTTTTATTTCATCTAAAGATTTCTTCCCTAAATTCTTTATCTTTATAATCTCCATCGGAGAGTATTCAACTAAATCTCTCAATGTATTCACATTAGATTTTTTTAGGCAATTATATGAGCGAACTGAAAAATCTAGTTCTTCAATGGTTTTATTTAAGATTTTTTCTTTTTCGCTCCTTTCTTTTTCTTCTTCTGATATAGGTTCACCCTCCAATTCAACATCTTCGGGAGAAAACTTAGTAAATACTTTCAAATATTTAATCAATATATTCGCTGATTTACTCAAAGCTTCATCAGGTAAAATGCTTTTATTGGTAAATATTTCCAAGGTTAATTTATCATAATTAGAAAATTGACTCAGGCTGGCAGTTTCCACATCATAGCTTACTTTCGTAACAGGTGAAAAAAAAGAATCAATAAAGATGGTATCCACTGATTGACCCGATTTTTTATTTTTTTCAGCGAAAAAGTAACCCATCCCTTTTTCCACAACTATCTCCATATCTAGTTTGGCATCTTTATTTAAGGTAGCTATCGTTAAGCCAGGATTAAGTATCTCTACATTAATGTTGGGAGTTATATCTGCTGCAGTCACTTTTTTTTTGCCTTTTACCTTTAATTTTAAAATCTGCGGGTCATCGGCAAACATTTTAACTACCAATTCTTTAATATTTAAAATTATTTCAATTGCATCTTCTTTGACCCCTGGAATAGTATCAAACTCGTGGGTAATTCCTTCAATTCTAATAGCAGTTGCGGCCGCTCCCCACATAGAAGACAGTAAAGTTCTTCTAAGAGAATTGCCTAAAGTAACACCATAACCTTTTTCCAATGGTTCTATGATAAACTTGCCATAATTATCTGATAAATCTTCCACTTTAATTTTTATATTATTAATATCCATCACCTTCAATGCTCTCCTTCTTTAGGTATAGGAAACCCAAAAATATTAACGAGAATAATATTCAACTACCAATTTTTCCTCTACCGGTAAATTTAATTCTTCTTTAGAAGGAAATTTTATTATCTTTCCTTTTAATTTCTCAAAATCAAACTCCAACCAGGAGGGAATACTGACCTCTATCTTCCCTTCTTTAATTTCTTTAATATTTTCGATATTCCCGCTCTTTTCTTTGATCTTAATCTCATCATTGATATCAACTTGATAAGAGGGTATATTCACTTTTTTTCCATTAACTAGTATATGTGAATGCAGGACCAATTGTCGAGCGTGGGCTCTTGATTTAGTTATACCAAATCGATAAACTATATTATCCAATCTTCTCTCTAGTAATTCCAAGAAATTTTCTCCGGTAACGCCTTTTTTCTTTTCAGCTTTTTTAAAAAGATTTTTGAATTGCTTTTCCAACAATCCATAATACTTTCTAAGTTTCTGTTTTTCTCTTAATCTTACGCCATAGGTAGATAATTTTCTTATCCTTGTCTTTTTTGCATTTTTACCAGGTAACGAAGCACCTTTTTCTATTGGACATTTATCAGAATAACACCTATCTCCTTTTAAAAATAATTTCACTGTTTCTCTGCGGCACAATTTACATACCGCCCCTGTATATCTTGCCATATATAATAAAAACCTCCTCAGTTTCTTAAAACTTTATAATGGAAAATTTCAATTTAAATTGGTTAACTGGTTCAATAGTTAACTAATTAGCTAGTTTAATACTAATAATTCATTTACTAATCAACCATTAACCGGCTAACTAATTTATCTTGCATTTTATATTTGAAACTAACTACTATTCACTATTCACTAACGACTAATTTATATCCTTCTTTGTTTTGGGGGCCTGCAACCGTTATGTGGAATTGGGGTGACATCCTTAATCATATTAACTTTTAAACCTACTGCTTGTAAAGATCTAATTGCTGTTTCTCGCCCTGGGCCAGGGCCTTTTACCAATACATCCACTTCTTTTAATCCTTGATCCATAGCTTTTTTAGCCACAGCTTCAGCGGTCATTTGAGCAGCAAAAGACGTACTCTTTTTACTTCCTTTATAACCCATACTCCCTGCACTAGACCAAGCAATTACATTTCCGTCTCCATCTGTAATGGTAACTATGGTATTGTTAAAAGTAGATTTGATGTGAACTACCCCTAAAACTATATTTCTTTTTATTTTCTTCTTGGTTTTCTTTGTTTTTTTCTTATCAGCCAATTAAATTCTCCTTTCCATCTCTGATGATATTACATACTTTTCTTTTTTCTTGCTCCTACTGTTTTCTTGGGTCCTTTTCTGGTTCTCGCATTAGTTTTAGTTCTTTGACCTCTCACGGTCAGTCCCTTTCGATGCCTTAGACCCCTATATGAACCTATATCCATAAGCCTCTTTATAGAGGTGGTAACTTCGCTTCTACATTCTCCTTCTACTTTATAATTTTTATCAATAATTACCTTTACCTTATTTATCTCTTCTTCTGTTAAATCTTTCGCCCTGGTATCCAAATTAACTTTTGATTCTTTTAATATGGAACGAGAACTGGTGATACCAATTCCATAAATATAAGTTAAAGCATATTCTATTCTCTTATTTCTCGGTAAATCTACTCCAGCTATTCTTGCCATATCTTAATACATCCTCCTTTAAAATTATTTCCCCTGTCTTTGTTTATGCTTTGGATTATTACAAATTATTCTTATTTTGCCTTTTCTTTTTATTATTTTACATTTTGTACACATTTTTTTGACTGATGATCTTACTTTCATTTATTTCCTTCCTCCGTAAACAGTATATCGTATTTCGTATATAGTATATCGTAAAATACCATTTTATATAATTCATAATAACAATATCTTTTAAACGCGATTCTCGTATGTCATATATCATAAATCATATATTAAAAACTCTCTGTCTGATACGATATACGAAATACGATATACAATATACTGATTTATAATCTATATACAATTCTGCCCTGGGTTAAATCATAAGGTGATATTTCAACCTTTACTCTGTCTCCGGGTAAGATTCTAATAAAATGCATCCTTATTTTACCTGAAATATGGGCTAATATTTCAAAACCATTTTCCAGTTCAACCCGAAATGTAGCATTTGGTAAGGACTGAATAACTTTTCCTTGCATTTCTATACACTTCTCTTTCGCCATCAATTATTCCTCCGCCTAAATTATTTTCACTTAAACCATTAAATCATTTACAAGCCACTAATTTATTTAAAGAGTAGTTAATATCTCGTTACCATCTGCAGTTATTGCTATAGAATGTTCAAAATGTGCTGACCAGCTTCCGTCTTCTGTCACAACTGTCCATCCATTATCACAAAGTCTTGTTTTATAACCGCCCACATTTACCATAGGTTCAAGTGCTAACACCATCCCCTCTTCCAACCTTAAACCAGTATGAGAAACACCATAATTAGGTATTTGTGGTTCTTCGTGCAAATAACAACCCACTCCGTGGCCTACATATTCTCTTACTACAGAAAAATGTGATCTTTCTACTGTTTCCTGGATGGCAAAAGAAATATCACCTAATCTGTTACCTATAATGGTTTTCTCTATACCTTTAAACAAAGATTTTTTGGTTACTTCTAAAAGTTTTAGTTCTTTTAACCCTATTCTTCCTACGGGAACTGTAATCGCAGTATCCCCATAGTAACCTTCTAAATTTGTTCCAATGTCTATACTTACAATATCCCCTTCTCTCAATCTTCTCCTTCCAGGAATACCGTGAACTACTTCTTCGTTTATAGAAATACATATAGAATGTTGGAATTTATTTTTTTCTATTCTATAACCTTTAAATGCAGGTTTTGCTCCATGTTTTATTATATAATCCTCAGCAATCCTATCTAACTCTAAAGTAGTAATTCCCTCTTTTATATTTTCTAATATTTTATTTAAGGCGCTTGCTGCTAATTTGCAACTCTTTCTTATGCGTTTAATTTCTTCGGGAGACTTTAAAATTACCATTAATCTATTTATGCGTTCCTCGTAAAACTTTCTTGATCGCTAAAAAAGCATTTTTACTTAAATTAGCATCTATCACCTTTAGTAATTTTTTTTCTTTATAATATTTTTTTAAAGGTAAGGTTTGTTTAGCAAATACTTTCAATCTATTCTTTATGGTCTCCTTTTTATCATCCTCTCGTTGATACAACTCTCCGCCGCAAAGATCACACGTATTATCTTTTTTGGGAGGATTAAATGACAAATTATAATTAGTGCTACATTTTTTACATACCCTACGATCAGATAACCTTTTTATTATTGCAGGAAAAGGTATCTCAAAGTAAAATACATAATCAATATATTCATTGAGCTCTTTATTTAATTTATCTAATGAATTCGCCTGTTCGATATTTCGGGGAAAGCCATCAAAGATATAACCATTTTTACAATCTTCCTGCTTTATTCTTTCTTTTATTATTTCCAGAATAATATTGTCAGGCACTAAGCCTCCTTTACTCATAATATTCTCAACTTCTATACCCAGCTTATTCTTTTTATCTAGTGTTTCTCTTAAGATTACTCCTGTTGAAATTACCGGAATATTGAATTCCGCTTGCAACCTTTTTGCTACTGTTCCTTTCCCCCCACCTGGAGGACCTAACAAGATTAATCTCATAACTTTCCCTTTCTTTTTAAGTCAACTATCCTGCTTTTATTAGTCGCTAGTGAATAATCGTTAGCATTAAATACAGGTTTTCAGTTATCGGTTTACAGTTTTTAGATTTAGATAAAGAGAATCTATTTCTATATTCTGACTTTTTACTTTTTTTCCTTAACCAGCTAATCAGGTAACTAATAAGCTAACGAATCAAATTAGTCTATAAAACTATTTCTTAATAAATCCTTCATAATGTCTCATTAACATATGTGATTCAATTTGTTGGACGGTTTCTAAAGCGACTCCCACCATAATTAACAAAGATGTTCCTCCGAAATAGAAAGTAGTAATACCAGTAATTTTTATTAAAATATTAGGTAGAATAGCAATTACAGCTAAGAATAACGCACCACTTAGTGTAATTCGAGTCATTATATGATCAATATAGACAGTAGTATTTTTCCCTGGTCTTATCCCGGGGATAAAACCTCCATATTTTTTCATATTGTCCGCCATATTGGCAGGATTGAAGGTAATTGCTGTATAAAAGTAAGTAAACACTATAATTAATACGGCATACAAAATTAGATATAATGGCTGCCCCGGTGAAAGAGCCTCGGACATACTTTTCATAAAAGCTAAATTCTGAAAAAATTGTGCAATAGTGGCGGGAAAAAGTAATATTGCAGAGGCAAATATTATCGGAATAACTCCAGCTTGATTTACACGTAAGGGAATATGTGTCCCTTGCCCACCATACATTCTACGTCCTATCACTCTTTTTGCGTACTGAACTGGTATTCTTCTCTGACCCTTTTGAATAGCAATAACCCCTCCAATAACAACTACAGAAATTAAGAGTAAACTCGTTAATGGCAAAATTCCTATTTCTCCAACTTGCAAAAGTTTAAAGGTTTGTACAATCTGGGAAGGAATTCTGGCAATAATTCCACCAAAAATAATTATGGAAATACCATTGCCAATGCCAAAATCGGTAATCTGTTCACCTAACCACATTAAAAAGCAAGTTCCAGCGGTAAGAGTAATTAACAATAAGAACCTGAAACCAAATCCTGAAATCATTAATACCCCCATATTTTGCAGCCAAACACTTATCCCGAAAGCCTGAATAATAGCTAAAAATACTGTTGCATAACGAGTAATTTTGGTGATTTTAGCCCTGCCTTCTTCCCCTTCTTTGGCCCATTGTTCTAAAGTAGGGACTACTGCAGTTAAAAGATTCATAATAATAGAAGCATTAATATAGGGCATAATCCCTAAAGCAAAAACAGAAAAACGACTTAATGCTCCTCCAGCGAAAAGATCAAAAAAACCTAATATTCCTCCTTGAGCAAATAGATTAGCCATTGCTTCTTTATCTATACCTGGTAAAGGTAGGTGACTCCCCAGTCTAACCACAACTAACATTCCCAGGGTAAAAAGTAATCTTTTCTTTAAATCAGGAATTTTAAATATATTACGAAATGTTTCTAACAATTATACCACCTCTATCTTCCCACCAGCTGATTCAATCTCGCTTATCGCCTTCTGGCTAAATTTATTTGCTTTTATGGTTAATTTCTTAGTTAAGCCACCTTTGGCTAATATTTTTACTCCATGTCCTACTTTTTTTACAATTCCCTTATCAATTAATTCTTTCATGGTAACTATATCACCATCTTCAAATATATTTAATCTTCCTATATTTACGATACTATAATCTTTTTTAAATATATTGGTAAAGCCCCTTTTGGGTACCCTTCTATACAAAGGCATCTGACCACCTTCGAAGCCTGGCCTGACCCCACCTCCCGAGCGAGAATTTTGCCCGTTTGCCCCTCGGCAGGAAGTAAAACCATGGCCTGAACCACAACCTCTGCCCACTCTTTTGCGCTTTTTAGTTGATTTGGGAGCCGGGCACAAATTATTTAATTTCATTACTTATTACCTCCCTTGGTTGTAAGTGTTGGCTATACATTTCCACCACACTTTTTCCTCTTAATTTTGCTACATCCTTTGGATTCTTTAAATTTACAAGGGCATTCATAGTAGCTTTGGCAATATTTAAATTATTATGGCTTCCTAAGGACTTAGTTAAAATATTTTGATATCCTGCTGCTTCTAATATTGTTCGAACAGAACCGCCAGCAATAACTCCGGTTCCAGGAGAGGCTGGTTTCATAAAAACCTCAGCAGCTCCATATCGTCCTATAATCGTATAAGGGATAGTTCCTTTTTTTATTTTTAATTTTATTAAATTCTTTTTTGCTTTTGACGCCCCTTTTTTAATTGCCTCAGAAACATCTTTAGCTTTTCCGTAGCCTATGCCTACTATCCCTTCACCATTCCCCACTACGACCATAGCGGAAAAACCAAATCTCCTTCCACCTTTTACAACTTTACTTACTCTATTTACAAAAACAACTGTTTCGTTTAACTCTAAACCTTCAGGATCTATTATTAGCACTTATACA
>NCRO01000163.1 GCA_002849045.2 Candidatus Sediminicultor secundus | reverse complement strand
TTTAATTCTTTCGTAGGAATCTAAAACACCTGTTCCGACACCAGCTAGTAGAGCATCTCCATAAGGAGCCTCCACATTTTGTGCAAGAGTTTTTATCGGATATCCGGTTACATCCGAAAACATCTTCATCCACAATGGAGATCTCGTTGCCCCTCCTACCATAATACATTCTTCTGCCAACTCTAACCCACTTTCTAATCCTGCTTCTATATTGTGGCGCAAAGAATAAGCCACACCTTCTAAAATTGCTCTGTAAATGTGTTTCCTGGTATGGTATAAGGTCAAACCTATTATGGTTCCTTTTGCATCAGGATCCCATATCGGCGAACGTTCACCCATAAAATATGGTAGTAACAAAAGTCCTTCTGAACCGGGAGGAATATCTTCTACCGCTTCGTCTAAGAGTTTATAGGCAGAGATATTCGATTCCCTTTCGGCTTCTCGTTCTTTAACGCAGAATTGATCTCTGAACCATCTAACGATACCACCTGCTGTTGCCGCTCCACCAAAAGTATATATCATTTCATCATCGTAAGCCACATAGGGAAAGCTTACTAACTTAGGAGATAGATGCTGTCCTTTGTGAACGACTCCCCAACACATAGAGGTTCCGGTCATAGCAACATGGTTTTTTTCTTCTAGGACACCCGCACTTAAAGAAGCCACCGGTGCATCTATACCGCCGGCTACAACCGGTGTTCCTTCTAATAAGCCGCATAATTCCGAGGCTTCTTTGGTTATTTTACCTACAATGTCTGCAGATTTTACAATTTGCTTTGGTAGCATTGATACAGGAATACCGAGTATCTCACACATCTCTTTTGACCAAGTTCTTTTTTTAATGTCAAAGACTCCGCCAATGTTACCGGCAGATGAAAAGTCTGTAATATTTTCTCCGGTTAATTTATATATGACGTAATCTTTGGGGGTTATAAACTGGGATATCTTTTTCCAATTATCCGGTTCATTATTCTTAATCCACATCATCTTTGTAAATCCATAGTAAGAATCAACATAATTGCCGGTGATTTCAAATATCTTATCTTTATCAACGTTTTTCTTTACCCATTGTACTTCATCTGTTGCCCGCCTATCCATCCATATAAGGCAGGGTCTTATAGATTCCATATCTTTATCAACTGGTATACCTGAGCCACCATAAAGTCCACTCAAGGCAATCCCGGCGATATCAAAAGGTTTCACTTTTGATTTCTCTAATGTATCTCTAATTGTATCAAAGGTGGCTTTTACCCATACATCCGGCCATTGTTCTGCCCAGGAAGGTTTTGGTTTTATTACATCATACTCAGAAAATGCAGAAGAGATTATTTTACCATCAGGATTTACCATTACTGTCTTTGTGCCCTGTGTACCTATATCTGTACCTAAAAGATATTTGTTATGCATATTTTTACCTCCTTTATTGCCCATATTTTTCAATATAGTTTTTGTGAAGTTTATTTACTATAGATTCTGGAATAGGTTGAGGTTCTCCCAGAATTTTAGCCATGATTAGAGTTTTTGCACTTTCTTCTAAAAATATTGCTGCTTTTAAAGCCTCACTAACGTTTTTACCTATAGTGAAAGGTCCGTGATTTTTCATTATTATAGCCTTTGAGTTACCAATCTTCCTAACAATTTCCTTACCCATCTCTTCTTCTCCTATCAGTACAAGTTCTCCCACGGGTATATCACGGCCGAAGAAATCTGCCATAGCTGTAAGGCAGACTGGAATTGACTTGCCTATAGCCGCAAAGGCACTGGCATAAGTGGAATGTGTATGGATTACAGACATAACATCTGGCATATGCCTGTATATATAAAGGTGTGTTGCCATATCAACAGAGGGTTTTAAATTTCCATCTATAACTTTTCCATTTAGATCAACAACTACTAAATTATCAGGTGACAATTTGTCGTAAGGCACTCCACTTGGTTTAATAACAACAAGATTGGTTTTAGGATCCCGAGCACTTACGTTCCCGGATGTCCACATGACTAATCTGTTTTTCCCAAGGTTCATGTGAGCCTTGTATACTTCCCCTTTTAGATTCTCCAACATGCTTATCATCCTCTCAACGAATTTTATCTTATTTTGGTAATACTTTACAAGAGCTTCTTATAATAAGCTCCGGTTGATACACAAAACACGGCTTCTTTGCCTTTCCATTAATCATATCTATTATCATGCGTGCAACCCGTTTGCCCATCTCTTCTTTTGGATGATTAATAGTTGTCAATTTTACCTCAGTAGCAACTGCTAAATTTGAATTGTCGTATCCTACTAATGAAATATCCCCGGGAATCTTTAAGTTACTACGACGAATAGCCTCCATAACCTGAATAGCTATTTGGTCATTATAACAAACAATAGCAGTTGGTCGATTTTTCTTTTTCAATAAGTTTATAGTAAAATTGTATGGGAAAGAAAACATCTGCTCAGTTTTATAATTGCCTAAAAATTCATTATTGATAGTAATATTGTATTTCTTTAAAGCAGACAAAAAACCGGCCTGTCGTCTTATACCTTGTAAATCATCAGATAAAAATATTCCAGCTATATCTTTATGACCTTGCTTTAATAAATATTGTGTAGCAATAAAGCCACCTTTTTCGTCATCCATAATTACATACGCGGAATCTAAATCAGGATAGGTGGCATGTAATAGTATATATGGGATATTGCGTTTATCTAGTTCCTGAAAGTATTTTTGATTGATATTTGGTTTAGCACTTTTTGTCGGCTCCACAATTATACCAGATATATCTTGTTCTAAGAATCTTATCATACATTCTTCTTCTTTGCGTTTATCATTGCCTGTGCTGGCAATACTAAATGAAAAACCTGATTCACACAATGTTTCCTCAATTCCTCTAATAATATAGGGAAAAATATAGTTAGAAATATATGTGGTTAAAACAGCTATTTTCTGCTCTTTTTTACTTCCTCTATAAGCGCAAAAAGTACCTTTCCCCTGTTCTCTATATATCCATCCTTCATTTTCTAACTCACTAAAAGAATGACGAACAGTATGTCTGCTTATTTTAAACTGACGGACAAGATCACTTTCTGAAGGCAACTTTTGCGCGGGAATAATATCTCCATTTTGAATCATTTGCTTTAGATATTCTTTTAGTTGATAATATTTTGGTAAATACTTATCGGGTTTTATCATTTTTGCTTTTCTCCAAATGAATAAAAAATAAATTGTATATTCTATTTTTTTTACTTCGCCACTTTTAAGAGGTCAAATATTTGCTACCCATACTTATAATATTTCCAACTTTAAAATTCAATCAAATGGATTCTCGTTCCTATATATTAAATTTGAAGGTTGATTAAAAGCTATATCATTTATACCCAACATCTTTATAGTTTCAAATAAAACTTTGCCTATATGTTTAAATGCTATACCTGTATGATGGGGAAATCTTTTTGCAATAAGTATATAGCGATAGAACCTGGCCATTTCTTTAACAGCAAATACACCAATTCCTCCAAAAGATTTCGGATTTATATCAAGTACTTCACCTTGAGCAATATAACTCCTCAATTCATAATCAGCTGTACCTTGCAGTCTAAACAGTGTAATATCTCCGGGGATTATGGTTCCTTCAAGGGTACCCCTGGAAATATCAGGGTCCTTATTTGGTTCAAGCAATCTATGCATAATTAA
>NCRO01000162.1 GCA_002849045.2 Candidatus Sediminicultor secundus | reverse complement strand
TGTACCTATAGGTTTTGCAGGATTCTGGAATGCGGGATCTTTTTTATCTACTACTACCTGGGTTACAACCGTAGCGGTTTTCTTTTTAATACCTCTCTTTTTAAATTCATTATAAAGTGCCTGCTGAATCTGATATCCGATTGCACCTTGAGTATCTGCTCCGCAATTAACCAAAGGTACTGCATGCATCCCTCCTACTTCATGGGCAATTTCTGAACGTCTTAAAATAAATCCTACCTGAGGACCATTCCCATGAGTAACTACCACATCATAACCCTGCTCGATCATTCCGGCAATGTGTTTTGCTGTTTCACATACTGCATCATATTGGTCTTCTACAGTCTCATGTTGTTTATCCTTAATAAGGGAGTTTCCTCCGATAGCTAATACTGCTAATTTAGTCATTTTTTATTTCCATCCTTTCGCCATAGTTAGAGCCATAATGGCTTTTTGAACATGTAATCTATTTTCTGCAATATCATAAACAATAGAACGCGAACCGCTTGCCACTTGGTCATCTACTTCGTTTCCCCGGTCTATAGGCATAGGATGAATATAATAAGCGTTATCGGCAAGGGAATCAAGTTCTTTAGTATATCTCCAACCCTGATATTTTAAAGCCAATTTCTTATCTTCTTCTTTTCCTATGCTGTATCTTTTTGGACTCATCCATTGCCGGGCATATACAACCTGTGCTCCTTTTGCCGCTTCAAACCTATCATGGGTAATTTCAAATTTTGCTCCCGTGGCTTCAGCATTCTTTTTAGCCTGGGCAATTACTTCCGGGTCAAGGTCAAACCCCTCAGGATAAGCCAGAGTAAAGTTCATACCATACCTGGGAAGAAGCAAGATATCTTCCTGAACAGAACTCCAGGAACGCACCAATGAAGAATAACCCCACATCATAGTTATTTTTTTACCTTTTACTTCACCTATATGTTCCTGAAGACCCATCAAATCTGCCAGTCCCTGACAGGGATGATATTTATCGTGAGCCATAGAAACAATAGGGATGGATGAATATTTAGCATATTCTCTAAGCAATTCTTCGCCTTTTCCATACTCTTCAATCGCATCTTCCAGAATTCTGATTCCTAACCCTACAGCATATCTGCTCATAACTTTTGCTGCATCCTCAACTGTCTCTCCTGCTTTCCCTTTCTCCTTTAATCTCATAGATTTGGGTTCAAGGAACTGGGCATGTCCTCCTAATTCGGTAGCAGCCCCTTCAAATGACTGCCTGGTTCTGACTGAAGGATTGTAGAAGAACATCAGGAAAGTTTTATCTTTAAGAATCTCGGCATAAGGCTTCTCATAGCGGTGCTTTTTCATATCTTTGGCAACTGTGAGTATTTCATCAAGCTCTTCTTTTTCCCAATCCTGGGTAGTAATTAAATGTTTTTTATATAATTCTGTCATTTTTTTCCTCCTATTTTATTAGTCGTTAGTGAATAGTGATTCGTATCGCGTGAAAAAAACCAGGACCCAGATGTAGGGGCACAATGAATTGTGCCCTTCCTGTGTTACTGCTTTTTTCCAATGGACACGATGCATCGTGTCCCTACAACGAATTACTATATTTTATTTTTTAAATCCCTGATTTATTCTTGACAAATTGTCCGTATCCCCTTTTGCCAACAACTCCCTCGTCTTCTCTATAAACTATCTCTCCACGCACAATAGTCATATAAATTTTTCCTGTTAATTTATTACCAGTAAGCGGGGAATACTTTCCTTTACTTTCCAATCTTGATGGTTCTACCGTCCATTCTTTATCCAGGTCTATAACCGAAAAGTCTGCATCACTGCCTATCTGGATTGTTCCCTTTTGGGGATAAAGCCCGTACCTTTTGGCAGCATTTTCGGACATTAATTTCTGAATCTCGGCTAAACTCAGCCTGCCTTTATGGTATCCGTAATGAAGTATGCTCGGAACAACCAATTGTGTCCCGGGGATACCTGCATAATTTTTCCAGATATCAGGAGATGATTTTTCCTCTGGATATTTTCCGGCAGCGTGGTCGGTACAGATAAAATCGATTGAGCCATCTTTCAATCCTTTCCAAAGCTCTTTCCTATCCTCTTCTTTGCGCAAAGGCGGAGCAATTTTCAATACCGACCCTTGTTTTTTAAAATCTTCCGTTGTAAAAACTAAATATTGTGGACAGGTTTCAGTGCTCACATTTAACCCTTGAGCTTTCGCCCACCGAATAATATTTAACCCTTCTTTAGTTGAAAGGTGCACAATGTGAAGCTTATTTCCAACTTTTTCGGTAATTCCCACTACAGACCATATTGCTTCCGGCTCTGCTTCGTATGTTCTGCCTTCAGACCAGCTCTCAGGATCTTCTCTCCCCATCTCCTGCATAAGATGAGAATAATAATCCACCAGATAAAAATCTTCAGCATGTACTGCACACACCAGGTTTAATCCTTTCATTAATCTGAAAGCTTTATCCATATTAGGGACGGTCATCCTGGGATAGAATTCCATTCCGGAAATGGTATAAAATTTTACGCCAACAATGCCTCTATCTTTTAATTCTTTTAAACTTTTCTTATATTCTCCTGATTCTACTTGCTGGGGAGTTACCCCTCCCCAGAAAGCAAAATCTACATAAGCTTTTGGTTTTACTATACTTAATTTGTAATCAAAGTTTTGGCTTGTAGTAACCGGAGGAATAGAAGTGCAGGGCATATCGATAATTGTGGTAATACCGCCAGCCGCTGCACTCCTGGTTCCGGTTTCAAAATCTTCTCTTTCGGTAAACCCGGGGTCATCAAAATGAACATGGGGGTCAATAAAGCCAGGAAATACCATATTCCCTTTTACATCAATTTCTTTCTCTGTAGAGAGTAATACCTCATCTCCCGGTACAATATCTTTTATCTTCCCCTTTTCAACATATATGGTTACCGTTTTCAATTGTTCATTTTCTATAATCCGGGCATTTTTAATCCTTAACACCTTATCTCCTTTTTTACTTCTGGTTAGGATTAATTAGATTCTTAGTATTCCTATCTCATCAACAAAGCCATAATTCCCTTCTGGGCATGTAGTCTGTTTTCGGCTTCATCAAAGACAACTGAATTAGGTCCATCGATAACTGAATCGGTTACTTCATAGCCTCTGTCACAAGGCAGGCAATGCATATAAATAGCATCCGGTTTAGCTAATTTTAATTTTCGGTCATCACATATCCAATCTTTGTTTTTATCAAAGAGAACTTTCATCTGGTCTATCTTTATTTCAGAAGTTTGCGGTGGAACACAGGCTAAGCTGCCCCAAGATTTAGGATATAGAACGTCTGCATCTTTGAAAGAATCTTCCATGGAATCGGTTTCTTCAAATGAGCCACCATATTTTTTACTATTTTCTTTAATAGCATCTATCATCATAGGATCAAGTTGGAAACCGTCTGGACGAGCCAAGGTAATATTCATTCCGAACTTACTGGCGGTTGCCATTAAACATTGGGGAACTGCAACTGGTTTTTCCACACTTGGTGAATAAGCCCAGCTTACTACCAATTTTTTATTGCGTAAGTCACCTAATTTTTCTTTCATGGTCAATACATCAGCCATGGATTGACAGGGGTGATATATATCGTCTTCCATATTAATTACCGGTATATCTGCCCATTTAGCAAATTCACGTAGATATTTATTACCATTACCGTATTTCCAACCGGTTGGTTTTCCATACATTCTTATAGCAATCCCATCACCCATTCTGGCCAATACGCGGGCAACATCAGATACCCTTTCTGTGGAATAAGCTTTCTCTTCACCTTCAGTAGCAGGGGTGTAAATCTTTTCTGAATCCAAATAGTTGGCATGTCCGCCTAATTGGGTCATCCCAGCTTCAAAACTGTTACGGGTTCGTAAAGATTTATTATAGAAGATAATAAATAAGGTTTTACGGAGAAGTAATGGGTGATCCCGACCAGATGCAGTATCAGCCTTTAAGACAGCAGCTAACTCCAGCATGGATTCTAATTCTTCCCTGGTAAACTCCAGTGTACTTATAAAATCTCGACCTTTTAATGATTTTGTTTGCATTTCAGAACCTCCTAATTAAATAAATATTTTTTAATAATTTAATAATTTTGCTTTGCAATTCTGCGATTTTAATAATTATCTCTACTCCATCCCTCCTTCTCTGATAATATGTGATAAAAAATCATACATACTTTAACTATTACCTTTTAGATTTATGTTAACATTATATCAAAAAATTAAAGTGAAAAAAACTAGCCATCCTTATCTCCCGAATAGAAAATTGCTGCTAAATTAAAATATAATAACTACTTTTTCAAAATCAAAATTATTTGGCTTTAAAAAAACTAATGCTTATCCCGAATTAACTCGAAGGAAAGACAGTGGGGTCCAGAACCACCCATTAGAAATTGACTCAAAGGAGGATCAAAAACTTCCAGTCCTAAAGCTCTAAGTTTTTCGTTTCCGATCTTATTTTCCCTAAAGGAGAGTACTTTTTCATCTCCTAAAGCTAAAAGATTTATTGTTCCTGCGAACACAGCGTCCCCGGGAATAGTTATAATTTCATATTTTTCCTGCCTTAAATATTTTAAGAAATCATCTGGCAAAGCCTCGAGGCATAACATAACTGTTTTGGGAGTAACTACTGAAAATATTATATCCAGATGATTCCATTTTGCTTCAAACTGTACAGGGATAACCTTAATATCAAAGGGTTCAAGTATTTTTTCTGCTTCCTTTACACCCTCCATTGTACTACGATTTCCTATTCCTATCACCAGGGTATGTTCATCTAAATACCAGCAATCACCGCCTTCTAACGACCCTTGTATCACTCTACCTATTATAGGCACTTTTAACTGTTCAAGGGTTTCAATAGCTAATTCGGTATCTCCTTCATTATCTGCATAACGAAAATTACCGATTAATACGCCTTTTGCTGTATTGACCCCAAAATCTCTGGTTGCTACCTGGTCAGGATGCCCGGGTTGGGCAATTTGCCATTTAATATCTATTCCTAATTGCTGAAATACCTCTGCAAATTCCTGATGTTGTTCGGTTGCAACCTTTCTGGATACTTTAAATCCTTCCTTTAAATGTTGTGAAGCAACATCGCTAAAGTCACAAATTTCATAATAGGTGGGTTTGCAAAGCAATATTGAGCGCAGGCGTCCATGAGAATTAAAAACCATAATCATTTTCCTTCCTTTAAGATTACCAATTATTAAAAGATAATTTGATCTTTATTTATATCATTTTCCCATCCTTTGCAAAACTCCAGTTGATAGCAGGGTTTAAAAACTAAATGGAGTAATTACAGAAATAATTATTAGATCTTTATCTCCAATACTGGTTATTTTATGGGGAATACTTGCAATGTAATAGATACTATCGCCCTCTTCCAGGGTAAAACATTCATCCCCAACTTGAATTTTCATCTTTCCTTCTATTACTAGAGTACATTCCTCACCTTCGTGAGGGAGAGGTTTGCTACAAGTACTTGCTCCTAACTCTATCCGGGTTCTGATCATCTCAATTTGGTGACTCACATCAGGAGAGAGCAACTCATAGGTCAAATGAGATTTAGGGAATTGTAAAACTCTACGTTCATCTTTTCTTACTATTGCGCTTTGTTTTTTATCATCAATTAAGAAGTAAAATATGGGTACGTTCAAAGCCCTGGATATCTCTCTTAAAGCCATAATTGATGGTGAAGCCATTCCACGCTCTACTTGACTTAAATAACTGGGAGTTTTACCTATCTTTTTAGCAAAAGCAGTAAGGTTTATGCCCTTGGAAATACGCAATTTGCGAATTCTATTTCCCATTTTTTCATTCTCAACCATCATTCAAATTTCATCCTCTTTTTTCCAATGGAATATCGTCTACCTGCCAGACCAATAATTCTGGCTCTGATTTTGGTTAAATGTTTTTTGAGGTTATATATTTTGTTAAAATATATTTAATTATTGTAATATTATTAAAACATATTTAAAATTATTTTACAAGAATATCTTTTAAAATATTTCAAAAATGTATAATAAATTTTGAAGTTAAGAGAAATCAAATCGGGGAACGCCTATCCTGCAGAATTTATGATTACCGTTATAGAGGTTGGATTTATCCAACCCGCTTTTTTGCGAGCTTGGTGAATCGAGCCCCTACCTCCTATACGCTAAACGCTCTACAATATCTTATGAGATTGCCGCGCC
>NCRO01000016.1 GCA_002849045.2 Candidatus Sediminicultor secundus | reverse complement strand
TATTTAAATGAGTTGGCGCAAACTGTTCTATGGGTATTTCTGTGTTTCTAATTATATCAAACAAGTAGCTTAAACCCAATTTTTCGCCTCCCATATGTATATGAACCACGCCTGCTTTTCCCGCCAGAATTCCAGCAGCTCTTGCCTTAGAGGTTACTTTTTTAAATTCATCTATCGTAGGATGAGAAGTCCGATGGTCCGATAAAGCTATTTTTACACCAATGACCTTATCAATTAAAATGATGTCAGATATAATGCTTTCCGTAATTGTTGGTGAAGGATATTGATATGCCCCAGTATATATCCAGGCGCTTATCCCTTCTTGTTCCAATGCTCTTGCCTTCATCAAAAGGTCTTTTAACGATCTGGCAAATCCATCTGTACCCAACAACCCCACCACTGAAGTTATGCCTGCTTTCACAAGTTCACTCAATTGGATGGGTGGAGTTCGATATTGAGGTCCACCCTCGCCACCGGCGCCATTAATATGAACATGTTGGTCAATATAGCCGGGAACGATGATACATTTAAAAGCATCAATTATTTTTATATTTTTATCTAATGAATTCGCAGCTGACTCTGTAATATTTCGGTCAATTAAAAATATTTTTTCATTTGCAATAAGTATATCTTTATTTCGGCTATATTCAGGTGCGTAGATCTCTCCATTTTTTATTAATATAAAGCTCATTTCATCCTTCATATTTCAATACATATAAATTTATAAATTCTGCTACTTAAAAATTATATTGTAATTACTCCCCAAAAATACCCATATTTCACAAATAACACGAAGGGTTTTAGCCATATTTTTAACTTATATTTTAAGGATTCATAGGGTAATTGGTTATATTTGTTATCCGGCATCATCTGTAAAGCTGGCTTTTTTGAGTAGTAACCAGGTGTTAAAAACGCATATTTTATAATCACAAATCATAGATATGCTACATATTTATATAAAGTATACAATGCGAAACAATTTATTACAACTCGTTGCTTTTATCCAGTCTGATACTAGAAGATACCGATGTGGGGTCGCTATGCCTTGCCCATTCTTCGCCCGGAGTATCTCTGACCCCAATTTTCGCAGTGCTTCAAGAATTTACTGGGTCAAATCTTTTTTCTTTACAAATAATTTAATTAATTGGCATAAATAAAGATTTGAATTTGGATTAGTCCTGAAATAGACACCTATAGTCACAAATGTTTCTCTGGCCATATATTCTATATTCTTTATAAAGAAAGTTATTTGACTATCTTAATCTTTCAGATTATTCTATAGTTATGAAATATAGTTATGAAACGCTTTTTTAATTATAGACTCCATATAAACATCAAAGGAGGTGTTTTGGTGAAAATATCAATAGGGGTAATAACTAAAGATTTTAATTCTTTAGAGCCTATAAATGAGTTTTTAGAAAATGCTTCAAAACATAATCATGAAATTTACAGTATAATAATTGTGTATTCCCATGGCTGTGATTTTCGATTAGTGAAAACTTTAGAGAAACAGGTTAAAGTTTTCCTGGCAAAAATAAACGATGTTCCGGAGATAAAAGAACAGTTAATAAAGACAGGCCTATCTACAGAAAATATAGAAATTTTACTCAGTTGCCCCACCCTAAAAAAATATGGGAAAGTACCTTATGGCTTGAACAGAAATTATGCCTTAATCAAAGCCTTATTAAGCGGGTCAGAAGTGTTAATTTTTATAGATACCGATGTCTATCCCAGAGTATTGGTAAAAAAAGACGATGAAGTAAAGGAAGAAGAGATAGATTTCATCGGAAGACATTTAGAATATTTAAAGAAAGAAGAAGTTATTATTACCACCAGTGATTACTCCGGTTATTACATTATTCCCCCCATGAGCTTTGCCGGGATGAAGGAATTATTTATCGGTTTGCAAAAAGAAGATGCTTATGAACTTTTAAGAAATTCCGACCAACATAATTGTCTGAATTTAGATAATGATAAAAAGCGAAAAATATTTGAAACAGATAAGATATTGGGAGGAAATGTAGCCATTAAATTAAGTGCCCTTAAAGGATTACCTCCATTTTTTTCTACAGTGTATAATGTAAATGGTGAGTATGTTCTCTCTCGCGGAGAGGATACTCTCCTGGGAATTAAATTAAAAAAGAGCGATAAAAAATGTATAGATATAGATACTAAAATATTCCATAATACCTTTGGAAATTATCCTGAGGTACCGGATATAAAAAAAGATAAATCTATAAAAGATAGATTCTATTATACCTGTCTGGGCTGGATTGGACGGAATCCTTTTCTTAATTGGTTAAAAGGGGAAGATGTAGAAAAGGTAAAAAACAGACAGAAAAAAAATATAATTATCGGCTCCAAGGCCGTGGCCTCTTATCTTAAGGATGAGAGATTCTTAATCTTGCCCGAGGCCTTAGAAATATCTTTTTACGAAGACCCGTTGACTAATTTTTATAATTAAGTACCTCCTTTGGTGGTATAATTATACCAAATAAGTTACTTAATTACTGAGCATGAACAACCGTCCCTATGACATTATTCACAAAGCCCGCTCTTACTGGATCTTAGCAAGGCATCAAAGTCATAAAGCAATATATATTCTATTATGCTAAGAACCTCCTTGTATAATTGCATTTATTTCTTAATGGACATTTTTCACATAATGGTTTACCTGGTTTGCATACTAACGATGTGAAATCTACAATGGCGAACAGTAAATCCCCTGGATTCTCATATTCAAATAATCTTAAAGACAGTTCTACTATTTTCTTTTTTCTTCTTATCTCACCAGATAAGTTCAGCCCGAAATATCTATTTATAAATCTGGCTATATTACTATCCACAACAGGAACCGGTTTATTAAAACAAATGGTTGTAATCGCACCGGCAATATACTCACCAACACCGGGAATTTTTCTTAACTCACTATAATTTTTAGGAAACTTACCCTTGTAATTGGCAACAACATATTTAGCAGACTCAGAAAAATGTTTTGCTCTCCAGTGTAGGCCAAGATGTTCCGTTACCGCTTTGATATCTTTAAAATTTGTCCATGCGAGAGTTTTAATATCTGGATATTTTTTAATAAATTCAAGATAAACAGGAACTACTTGTTCAGCTTTTGTCCTATGGAGCATAAATTCAGCAATTATAATTTTGTAAGGATCCTTTGTATATCGCCATGGAAAATCACGACTCTGGTTTTGATACCACTCAATAATTTCTCCACATATAATTACATACATCTCATTCAAGGAAAAGCACCCCCGGCCTGTTAATATGCAAAGATAGATTTGTTTGAATATCATTGAGAATATCTTTACGAAGTCTAAAAATCGGTGTTTTTTCATTAATTTCATTAATGGATTTTGCAGAAAAATGTTTGAAGTCAACAATCAAACTGTAAAGTTTCTTGTTGTACTCAATTACTGAGGTTTTATAAAGAAAATCAGTTGGCTTTATTTTCTTTTTAGCGGCTTTAATTGTTCTCCCATTGATTTGAACTTCTATGGGGCACAGAAATCCCTTAACAATACGACTTAATTCCATTTTTTTCTGTGCAAAATCGCAAAATGGAGATACCTCTACAATAACTGAAATTGAATTATTTTTGATTTCCTCTATTTCCATAGTATTAGTGGTATTCAAATTTTTACTTATATGCTCTTTTTCATCAATTTCATACACATTTCCAGGATATAATCCATCCAATTTTGATTTATCAAGAAGTAACTTGGAGTTAATTTTACCTTTAACTTCCCCTTCTATTCCGCTTTCCGAAAAAGAGAAGTCCATTTGATTATAAGATTCTTCATGAAGTTTCTTCTCAAGAGTATCTACAAATATACCACTAAATGTAAATAATGCATTTTCTACTATTTCCCGTGGGGAATCTATATCAAGTGTTTTGCCAGCCCATGCTTTTGCTAACTTATATAAAATTCCATTTAGTTTATCATTCCAATCATTATCAAATTCAACAAATCTAGAAAATTCATTAACCACAGAGGATGCGGAATCGTAAATTATATTTTCCCATAAAATTAGTATCTCCAAAATACTTAAATTTTCCATTTTTTCTTTTAATTTTTTTTCAATTTTTACTAAATTATAATTATAATCTCCTGTTCTATCGTCTTTAAACTCATACTTTTGCAGATCTGTTACTATGGGTTGATATTTTTGGCCCTTGAGCATTTTTTCCATTTTCTCAATTAATTCTTCATGTTTAGACCAGATTGCAAGTATAAATGGTCCATTTTTCTTATCTATAATTTTTTCAATAATACTCATAGTTGTTGATAGTTTTGTTTTATCATCAGTACCTCCTCCGCCTTCCAGCACTATGTCAAGAAAAACAAGGCGAACATCTGAAAAAGGTTTTTCGGGTAGCTCCTCAAATCTTCCTGTAAAATAATTTACAGATATTCTGTTAGATGATAAAACCTTCATGAGAGGAAGTGCTTCTTTAGAGCAATCATCAATAACAACCACTCTTCCACTTTGGGGTAAATTCAGACTCATTTTTTTTCTCCTTTTTTAAATACCAACACGACAATAGCTCCTTTTTTGAACTCATCTGGTATTTCTACTTCATCAGGATGAGGAAAAAGCAGATTTCCTCCATGAGCTTTCATCGCCTCACTGGCAATGTGTAAACCAAGGCCCATCCCATCTGGTTTTGCAGAAACAAATGGTTTTATCATATCTTCCACAGGAAGACTGAATCCAAGTCCATTATCTGCAATAATTATGGAGATGTGTTCTGGTATATATTTGGAAATTTTGATAAATATTTTTTTATCTTTTATCTTTGCATATTCAAGCCACCATATAGAATTATCCAGAATATTCATAATGGAATTAATCACCAGATTCCTTGCACAGTTTACCCCAAATTTTTCCGGTTTTTTTTCATAATCCTTAATGACCTCTATTTCATGCACCTTAGCTCTATACTGCATATTGAAAATTGCCTGATCAATTAACTTTTTTAGATCCCACATTTTTGTTTTGCTTTTCCGAATAATTAAAGTATATCCTTCTATCAATCTTGATAGATGCTGAACAAGTTTTATAATTCTATCTGATACTTTTTCATGCTCTACGGTTTTCTTTAGTTCATCAATCATCTTTTCAATTTCGTGAATAACTATGCTAAGACTCAATCCAGCACCTGCACTTCTCAGAAGTATTTCCTTCATATTTTCATAATCTGTTTCAATTCTATCGAGATATCGAGTAATTTCTTTTTTAAGTTCTTTTTCTTTAACACGCGTTTCAATAACTTTTTTTAGCTCCTTTATTTCTGATACAACAGGTTCTTTTTTTGATTTACTCCCATAGGTAGTCCTTATTTTTTCCTTATCCGCATTTCTCAATCCTTCCGCTTGAGATAATGCGTACAATAATGCTTGTTTTAGCATTTTATAAGCCTCGTTTTCAATAAATCCTTCCCTATTTGTTTTTTCTTTAAGATCAGTGCTTTCCTTTCTGTTCAGAGATACAGAAGAAATAATAATATTATTACTGATTTTTTTTGTTGGTATGTTTACCCTTCTTATATCCAGGTTCAGCCAGTCATTTCCGGGCTCACCATAATCATAAACCCTGACGCCATCTCTATATACCCTTACACCGCCGTTTTGATTCAAATATTCATGGAGTCCTTTTTTGTCCTGTACTCCCAGTTTCAGGATTCTGGAATCTCTATCAAAAATCAGACCTTCAAACTCGATAGTTCCGATTTGATATTCGTTTAAATTTATTTTTTTACCTTTTCTATCAACCATTCTCAATAATTTTTTAAGGTTTTTATCATTTTCATCAATAACTCTTCCGCTAAGTTTTGTCATTGTTTTCCAAGGTGTAAATTCATACCTGAATTTGTTAATATATTCCCCATCAATTTCACAATGAAATTTGAACAGTGCAGATTCTTTTATCTCATCCAAGGACAACAAACCTTTTAACCACTCCTTTTTATCAATATCAAATGTTACTCTGAAAGAATCAGGAGAATCGAATGGTGAGCAAAACGAATTAACTGAACGATAGACATCTCTTACCATACCTCTTGACCATGATTTTTTTAGTTTTTTTATAATTATCTTTGTTCCTGTCATATTTTTATATAAAACCGGGTCTCTTTCTATTATTTCAACAGGAAATTCATCGAGATACCCCGATTTCTTAAAAATATTCCAGTCAATCTTCAAATATACTTCAGGATGCCCTTCAGCTTTTGTGATAAGCTCTATGATATCACCAAGTTTGTGTACCGCAAATCTGCCTATTCCTTTTTCTCCAAGCGGAAGTCTGCCAAACTTCGGAGTTCTTTTTAATTGTTTAATAATTTGATCTTTATAATCATTTCCTGGTTCCATCCAGACATTTTTTATTATTTTCGGTGTCATACCATAACCATTATCTTCAATAATTATTTCTCCTTCCTCTGAATTATCCACATTCTTAATTATAATTTTTGCTACTGATGCATCTGCGTCATACGAATTTTTTATAAGTTCAAGTAAAGCAATACTTTCATTTCTTATTAGTTGGTCCCCCAATTGCAACAAAAGGCGTGACCGTGGTTTGAAAATTAATTTTTCTTTCATTTAATCATCTCCCTGATTTTTCCTGCAATTTTTTCAGCCATCG
Source organism: Candidatus Sediminicultor secundus (assembly GCA_002849045.2). Next base: position 3,233 of record NCRO01000016.1, on the reverse strand, counting down.
ATGGTGGCACAGCATTTCCTATCTGTCTGAATTTTGATGTCATTGGTCCTTCAAAACAATAGTTGTCAGGAAAAGATTGTAGCCGGGCTGCTTCTCTAACTGAAATTGAGCGAAGTTGTTTTATATCTGGATGGATATAATAATGACCATCTTTAGCAAGATGTGCAACCACGGTATGTGAGCATGGCAGGTTGATCGCTACAACTTTAAACCTATCAAGAAAGGATTTCTGATTGTTGTGTGTTCTGTATTTTTCAGGAACATCTGTATACATAAGCCGTTTTTTATGTTTTCCCCACATTTCTATGGCCAGACGATATATTTTTCTATCTCTGTCATTGACTTTTCTTGTGATATGGAGAGTTAAAAAATCTTCTTTAGAACGCAGTCCATATTTTTTAAGATATGAAGTTGGTTCTGATACATAGTTGCCATTTGTGATTTTTTCTCCGGGTAGCAAAGGAGGTAGATCCACCAGAATATCCCTTACCTTATAATTCGTAATCTCTTCATTCTTTTTAAATTCAGGATAATGAAAATTAAGCTCTTTTCTCCACCCAATCACTATAACCCTTTTTCTGTTTTGAAGCACTCCGAAGTCACATGCGTTCAAAATTTTATAATCCACAACATAGCCAGCCTTTCCAAAATGTTTTTTTACATCTTCCCAGAGTTTACCTTCGCCTGCAGACAGAAGTCCCGGAACATTTTCAAAAACAAAAACTTCCGGTTTAAACTTCTGTAAAAATTTAGCATACAATTTATAAAGATAATTTCTTGGATCATTTCCCATATTGTACGGATCTCTTGCTCTTCCGACAAGAGAATAAGCCTGACAGGGTGGTCCTCCAGCTATTACATCTATTTTTTTCAGTTTTAATCTTGTGAGTCTCTTCTCGATATTTTTAAATAAATCAAAAAGGTTGTCTTCGCTAATCTCTTTATTTATCATTCCAGTTGCTATATTTTCAGGAAGATAGGAATACAATTCATCACGAGATATCTGTCCTTTTAGATAATTATGATATACAAAAAGTTTTTTCTGTTTCTTTAGATAATGATAAGCAAGACGAGTTTTTATTGTTAATGATGTATATTTGTCCATCTCTATATGTGCTACGGGAGTAAAGCCAGCTCTTATAAATCCTTCAGCAAGGCCACCTGTGCCTGCAAAAAGTTCCATATATGTTAGTTGTTCAGCCATCATTTTATTACCTCTCAGTATCCGTCTTTATCAGGTCCAATTCTTTTAATGATGTTAAGATTTTTCAGTTTAGCAATATTGTTTCTTATATTCTTTTCAGTGATGCCCATAATTTTAGACAATTCTTTTTTGTGTAATGAAATTATTTTTCTTTATTTCAGCAACAATTCTTTTCTAATTTTTGTTTAATTTTATTAGGTCTTTTTGTAGGTCTTTCCTGTATACTCAAAACCCTTGCCACCAATAAATCGCCTCTTATAGCTGTTTATCTGCAAATCCGGTCTTCTAAAAGACACCTCATTTAAATTAGGGACCCCATTTTTATAATCAAGCATCTTTGCAAGATTACAATATGTAAAAATCATGAGCCTTATCGTGAATATAATCATGAATATTATAACATTATATAATGAAGAACTCTACCCTTGCCTTGGGACTTCAAGACCTGTAATTCGAGAAGTTTATTTATTTCATCTAAGGCAGCTCGGTTAGAAAGCTTGAACATTTCTCTTACATCTTTATTGGTTATTTTGCCATTTTGATTTATAAATTCTATAATTCTTATTTGTCTTTCGGTTAAGGCGATCTGTCTACCTTTTGCTTTCCTTAGTCTCTTGCTACTGAGTCTTACTATTCTTTCTTTAACTGCTTCAGAACTTATATTTACTCCTTCGATAAAATATTCCAACCAATTGGTCAAATCTAAAGTATCTGGTTTAACGTTCTGTAGTGCTTTATAGTATGATGGTCTATCAGAATCATAATAATCATCAAGACAAAAGAATTGATTTGTATCAAAACCACGTAAATAAAGAATTAAAGCAGCAAGGACTCTCGCTGTTCGACCATTACCATCAACAAATGGATGGATTCTGACAAATTCATAATGGACGACTCCTGCTTCAATAATCGGATCAAACTCTTTCGATTCTTTTGAGTCTATCCAGCTAAGTAAATCTTTTACTAATCTTGGCACTTCCTGATTTTGGGGAGGTCTAAAAAAAACCTCTCCGGTAAATCTGTTTCCCACTACTACATAACGGTTGCGATAGACCCCGCAGTCAGCGAGATTATTCAAAGTATTTTTAGTTACCATAAGATGGATATTTAAAATATCTTTTTCTGTTATAAAATTATCTTTAATCAGATTTTTAATATTTTTTAGCACATCTAAATAATTCAAAACTTCTTGCTTATCTCTTCGAGCAGCCGTTATTTCTCTTCCCCGGGCTAATTCGCTTACTTGTTCCAGGGATAATCTATTTCCTTCAATACTGGTAGATGAATGGGCACTATGGATTATGGCTTCCTGTCTTAAAGTGACATTCCATTTTGGAATTAAAGGTGAATTGAGAATTGTTTCTCTGGCGGCAGAGATTCTGGTAAGTAATTTGACTATTTCATTGGTATATTTGAATTTTGGTTGAAACATTTTTTATTTCCTTTTTATAAATATCTGGGGTAGGTTCTCAATGACATTACAAATAATTAATCCATATCTGAAAGGGAGGAGCTGCCCAATATATAATCCGCCTGGAATAAACGGTTGGTTTTATCCAGTTTTATAGATAATTTTTCCAAAAATACTAATAATAATTTATTTCCCAGGTTAGGGTCTTCCTTAATCAAAAGTTCAAGATTTTCCTGCTCCAAAAAGAGCAGTTCTACAAATTCACTGGCCACAGCATTTACCCGGTGTCTTTCATTAACAATAGCTGTCTCCCCCAGGAATCCTCCGCTACATATATCGGCTAAAATAATCTCTTCGTTTCTTTCATTGTATTTGATAATACGCAGACATCCTCTGATCATTATATAAAAAGAGGAATCCTCGTCACCTTCTTTAAAGATAAATTCATCTTCTTTGTAGGCTTTAACTGCAGATATCCGAGCAATTTTTTCTAACTCCTCTTCGCTAAAATCTTTAAACTCTATCATTCTCTTTAATGTTTCTTTTTTCTCTTTCAGGCTAATTTTTTCATAATGTTCTTTATCGACAGTTACCTCGACTTTAAATAGAGGTCATTAA
>NCRO01000161.1 GCA_002849045.2 Candidatus Sediminicultor secundus | reverse complement strand
ATTTCCAATAATTCTACATCGTATAGTTATCGGAATCGTATCTTTCTTACTGACAAATTATATTTGCTTCTTCTAACTAAATTTTGCATACAAGAATTGTTAAATATTCTTTTCTTCTCACATTAACGGGCTGTAATCCAACTTCTGAAGTTTTTTAATTTTACAACTTTAAACTACTAAAGAACCAACCCTATGTTTTAAATTATTCTGCTTAGCATAATTTTATGTCAAATGTGAAAACTTGGATAACAGGTGTCCCTATTATTTAACCCGAGATGGCGCAGACACCGTCACTCCAACCACTCGAAGGACTCGCCGATCAGTTTTCCGTCTGGGAGAGAGTCTGGCATCAGGGACGCCACTTCATCCAAGAAGGGCAGCGGCTCGAAGGCCATCTCGGCGGTCATGACACCCCGCTCTCGTATCTCACCGCGTAGGATCTTGCGCACAGCAACAGCCAACGCCACGCTCGTAAGGAACCACCCTCCCACGTTCCACATGGGAGCTGTGAACCAGCAGCTGCAACGTGCCGCACAGTCCTCTTTGCGACCCACAGCGCGCACCCACATTTTCGGGAGTGCGACGAAGTCGTCTGGGAGTGTCAGCCAGCGGTGAGGATCACTCTCAACGGTATCGTAGAAGGAGTTTGTAGCAGTGTCGGAGTCGATCTCTCCCCCGAGCACACGCAAAGCATGCTCTCGAAGTAGGTCGTGAGGCTGCGGTGGGAGTGGGCTGAACCACATTTCCACTGGCGATACCGTGGAGAGACCGGGTGACAGTGAACCCCAGAGTGGATCACCGCTGACATAGGGGTATGAGGTAATTGTGCCGCCTTGCGGTAGTGGAACTTCCAAACCGCTTCTAATCGGATCCATCTCTACCCACCGGCCATCATGGTAGACGCACACAGTCCGGATGCCGTTATCCTGCAGTCTACGCAACATCCACGCAACGAACGGCCTGAACTCATGCAGCGTGGCAAGGCTCTCCTTTGGGTCCTTGAGCCACTGTCGAGGTGTCAGCTCCCGCCCGCTTTGAAAGTTGTAAATATCGGCTCTCCCGAGCTGCAGTTGCTCTACCTCCTCTAGCTGTCGCGCCACATGCACTCCCATCAGATTGCTGATACAAGGGGAGATACCATTGGCGATGATCGAGGTAATGCCAACAGCCTTGGCTTCGGACGCAAGCCGCAGCACCTGTTCGTTAACGACATTTGCGTCGCAGTAGTGCGTCCCGGTGCGTATCGCAGCCCGTATGGTGGGGAGAACTGTTTCGTTTGCCGCAGAGTTCATGATGATGTCGTAGCCTGCCAATAGCGAAGTCAGCTTCTTTTCATCGGTGCCATCAGCATGGACTGCGATGGCCTTCTCGCCGATTTCTGTGGTAGCCTTTTCTGCGCGCTCTAGACTCCTCCCAACAATAGCGATCTCGGTAACCAAGTCATTTTGTGCAAGCAGCTTGATTGCGGAAAATCCTACTTTGCCATAGCCTCCCAATGCAAAGACTTTCATGACTTCCCTCCTTGTCCGGCTAACATAGGTTTATCTGTACTAACAAAATTACAATTATAGCTATTTATAACCATATAACTTTCCTTTCTAACTTGTAATTTTATTTAATCATTCACTTTACGTGCAAAAAATAAATATATTATTTATACAGTTACTATTTATAAGCCTTTTTATATTAAAGTGGATAAAAACTAGTTAATAATATTTTTTTCTAATTATTACTAGACTGAATTTTTAAAACTCTTATATTCATTATACTACAAATCTTTTAAAAATCCTTTTTTAAATAAAAAAGCCCTTTAATATTTAAGCTAAAGGTAAGGATTTAAAATGACATATATTTTTTTAAATTTTTCTTTATTCTAATAATCATTTTTTAATTTAAAGATACATCCTATTTTTTCTATGGTTTAGCTTTCCATTTTACGAGGTTTTCCTTTGGGACGTCTATCTACAATAATACCTAAAGACTCAACCATCTGGTTAAGAAACTCCTCAGACCCCATGGGTTTTCCGTTAAAAATTACCGAATTATTGAGTTGGCACACCTTCCTTATTTATTTCATTTAAAAGCAAAAATAATAATTGTCTAAGAAAATGGGATGTGTCTATTTATTCCTTTTATTCAATTTATTCCACTATTTATTTCAAGCGGGTATGCCATGACAAACGTTGGCCGGTCAAATTATTATTTTTTATTTTTCAAATATTCGAAATATTTTTTTCTATTTCGCCAAAATATTTTTTGTAATCCTCTGAATCTAATGTATAACTTTTATCATTATTACAATAATAACAAGATAATACACAATTCTCTTTTGTATAACCATTAGAATTTATTTTTCGATCTATTTCTAGATTAGGGCCTCTTGTGCCATAACCAATTTTTCTGGTTTTTAATTTTTCTTGATCAATTAATGAACGAATATCAAATATAGATGTATCGCAATAATAGCATTTGAAATTTTGAGATTTTATTGTGTTTTCAAACCATTTTACAAATTCATCTTTATTTGAAAAACCTTTTCTATGTTTTGTTGAATAAAGTTTTCCTATTCTTACTTTCTCATTTCTTAAAAACTCTTCTTTTTCTGCCAAATATGACAGGGAACGGTTCTTCGTCACACTTCAATCCTTCCGGAATCAATCCACTCTTTTATTATTTCTCTCCTCTTTTCTTCCAGGCCTCAAAGTCAAGCAATTTTAAAATTGTCCTATTTACCTCTCCCCTCAATAAAAATTGGTGTCTGTTTCTATTATTCCTGATTATTATAATTTCTCATTTTCAATAAGATATAGATAATAGCTTAAATCCAGGGAATCAAGTAATTCTGGATAGTATTGAGAAGTATAATATGCCACCGTTCCAAGGACTATCCTATCATTTTCCTTTAGCGTTGGTGGACGCCATTTAGTTGTGGGCAAACTGATTCTTTTAGATAGGTCTATGGGGGTAGCGAATCCGAGTGTTTTGGTTATATTCCACAACTCCTCATCATTTTTTTTGCAAACATACACGTTCTTGAACATTTTCGCCGTTAATTCAGGGAAAGCACTGCCAAAACCCAAACCTTTTATTAAAAACAAACTTATTCTAGAGTGAGCCTCCTCTGGTGGAACCTTCGCCCCAAGTTTTTTCTGAATTATATCAGATATTCTTTTCCGCTTTCTTTCACGGGTTTCGGTGCCAGAAGGCTTAAATAGATCATCTAAAGTTAAGCCAGTGGTGCTCTCCCATAATGGCCAATATATAAAATCAGCAAATGTATCAGGATTCCCCCCTTGTTCTTTTTTGAAATTGTCAAGGCGTTTCTTTTCAGATTTCTGCATATCTTTTATTATATTGTCAGAAATCTTATCTTGCATGGACAGCATTTTATTTAATATATCCAATTTGTTGCCTCTGGCATGACCCAATACTGCTCCGGTTTCATATCCAAGCTGAAGTAATGAGATACAGGTGGCCAAGGACATATAATGTTTTTCGAAAAGCTTATTCCTGGTCAGAGACTCTACTATTACATTTGCCAGGAAACCCTGCAAGTTTATACACTCTATTTTCTTTGACATCTATTTACTCCTTTTTATAATTTCCTTACAAAGGTCTAAATAATCTTTGGCTCCATAACTATTAGATTTATATTCAAAAATAGTTTTACCAAAACTTAGGGATTCGGCCAAAGATATATTATCTCTAATTAAACATTTATTTGAAATTTGCCATACATCTGTATTATCATAAGACCAGATTTAAAGGTTCCACCCTGCTAATAAGAGACCAGGGGTCTCTTCGAAAGATAGGCAGGGTGGTCATTTTTTTATGTAAGGAAACTTTAGTTCCGAAGAAACAGCCGCACTTATATTCGCTTCCTCCATTTTTCGTAAATTTAATTATTGAATTTACGGGAACCCACAAGCTATTTATAATAAATAGTTTTCCCGGTTTTGAAAATATCAAATTCACTTTTTATTTTATTACTTCTAACCTTTCTTTGCCCAGAGGATTCAAAGTGCTAACTGCGGAAAGTATAAAATATCTAAGAAAATGGGATGCGTTAATTATTTATTTAAATTTAATTTGTGCAATTCTTGTGCAATTGCTATGCAATTTGTGCAATTCTTATGCAATATCGTAATAAGATCCCGCCCCTTTAACTCCACTTTCTTTTAAAATATGATTTTCAACTAATCGTCTTAAATCATTTGATGCAGTATTTCTTGAACAATTATTGATTTCCTGATATTTTTTGTTGGTAATCTTTCCTTTTTCCTTCACATATATTACTGCTTTAATCTGTCTTTCATTAATTCCTAACTTCTTAAGATTTTCTTCATTCCATTTATCCTGGTAAAATTTTACAACAAAAACCCCATGATCTTCCTCAAAGTCTGGTTCAGGAAGTCCCTGCTCCTGGCATTTCTCCATTATCTTGATTGTCCCCCTCCCCCAGCTTTCTATAAAACCTGCCTTATAAAAAACATCTGCTAAAAGAGTATTTCTTGGTTTGGATAAATGTTCTGTCTTTAATTTTTCTACCGGCACTTCAGGGGGGAGCTTTCCTTCATTCATTATGACTAATCTATCACTATATACTCTTATTTGAATAGAAGAAGCTCCTAAATAATTTCTATGAATTAGAGCATTTATAATTGCTTCTCTTAGAGCTTCATAAGGATATTCTAAAATTTCTCTTCTATGAATTCCTTCAAATTTAATTTTGCTTATTAAATATTTGGTTCTTAAAATTTCTAAGGCAATTGTAATTTGCTCAAAAAGATTCCCTTCAACAATATCACTGCTCTGAATTTCGGTTTTAGTTAGAAACTTTCCAATCTTTAAATAAGCAGCAGGATAGAATCGTTGCGGATTTTTACCAAAAAGTAAAATTGCTGCTTTTTTTAATTTTTTATCTGCCTGTAAGTTTAATTTTTCAAGAATTGTCTGATAGTCTTTTTCTGCAATAATAGAAGGAATTCTATCTACCGCATATTTTTTAAATTCATCGATTGTCTTTAGGTTAATATCGTTAAAACCTGCTTTCTCCTCCACAAATTCATCCCAGGTCTTACCAGATTTTTCTATTAAAAAATTAGTAAGTTCTTCTCCCTTTAATTCGAAGCTATTGCTTCCACTTCTAATATAATATTTTCCGTTGTGAGATATAGATACGGAAGAAGGTTTAATAAAAATATGAATTATATCTTTACCTTTCACCTTTTCAATTTTAACTGAAGGAATTATTCCTAATTTATTCCTAATTTTATTAGGAATATCTTCTAATAATTTTTTAGATTTTTTAATCCCTATAGAATTGCCATTATCATCTACTCCAACTATCAATTCTCCACCATCTTTATTTGCAAAAGCAACTATCACCTTGAGATATTCATCTCTCCAAGAAAGTTTATACTCAATATTTTGTGTTTCCATATTTCTTCTCCAATTATTAAGGGGTCAAGTCTTGCAATATCACTTTTCATCTTCCCGCTCTATTTTTTTAATCACTCTGCTCACTGTAGTATAATGCACACCAATATATTCTGCTATATCTTTTAGGGTATAGCCATACTGTAGGTGAGCCTCATACATTGCTTGGTCTTTTGACTTCTTGTCTTTGTATTTTAAAATTTCATTTAAGGGTGGCCTGGTTACATAGCGCTGCTTTCTCGGTATCTCCTTTAAATTTTCTTTACCTCTTATTAAGTGTTTTATTTCATCAATAAAATTATCCTGGCCAAGAAACAATTGTCCCTTTATGGCCTTTAAGGGTGATTCTGCTTTTATCCCGAAGAGGACAAATGCTTGATATTGTCTGGAGGCTGCTTTTTGCTCTTTAGCAAATTGAGAAAGTATCCAATCTGTGGTTAAACAGGGAATTCCTTTATGGCCTGTAGTTGCCTGATAAGCACTCCATTTCCAGTCTTTTGGGTCTTTTACTATTTTTGCCCTTACCGGGTTTAACACCACATAGCGACAGAGTTCCAGCAAATAGTTATCTTTATCCACCAGAATCGCTTGGTATCTGCCTTGTAAAAGATGTCCAACTCTCTGGTGTTTTTGGTTGAATCGTTGGGTATATAGACCATTTAATTGCCTCATCCCTCTTGATAAGTTACCATAAGGGGTTTCAATAAGCAGATGATAATGGTTATTCATCAGACAGTAAGCATGCAATATGAAGTGATATCTTTTTACCACAGAACATAAGACGCCAAGGAAACCAGCAAAGTCTTTCTCATCAAGGAAGATCGCCTGCCTGGCATTTCCTCTGGAAGTGATATGATAAACTGCTCCTTTAAATTCTATCCGTAATGGTCTGGTCATGTTGTCAATATAGCATATCTTTTGTTATATTTCAAGACCTGACCCTATAATTTGCTCCCTACTTTACAGCTTTAACTCCTTGGTCTCCAGA
>NCRO01000160.1 GCA_002849045.2 Candidatus Sediminicultor secundus | reverse complement strand
CGAAATGTAAAAATATTTGACGAGAACACATTTTTATGTTAAAAATAGGTATAGTTGTGTATTTTTTCACAAATCCAACATTATAATAAGAATTAACCGATCCTTCTATTAGAGTTTACACAATCAAAAGTCGATCTGCTAAAAAAATATTTTAATATTGTATAGAGTTAAAATATCAAAAATAAATATTAATATAGTATTTGTAATGTAAAAATAAATTAAAATAAGGAGAAGAAAAAATGTACAAAAAACTTTTTATTCCCGGACCTACTCACGTTACCGAAGATGTCTTACAAAAGATGGCTACTCCCATGATCGGGCATCGAACCAAAGAGGCTTCAGCCCTACAGAGAGGAATTAGTGATAAATTAAGAAAGTTGATGTATACCCAAAATGAGATTCTTCTGTCTACCTCTTCCGGCAGCGGTCTAATGGAAGGAACTGTTCGTTCCTGTACCCAAAAAAGAGCAGCAGTATTTTCCTGTGGTAATTTTGGTAATCGCTGGTTTGCTATGGCGGAAGATACCAATGTACCTGCCGATAAATTTGAAGTTGAATGGGGATTGCCTAACACTGCGGAATCAGTAGACCAGGTTTTAGCTACCGGTAAATACGATTTAGTCACAGTTACTCATAATGAAACATCGAGCGGAGTAATGAATCCGGTCGAAGAAATTGCTCAGGTGGTGAAAAAATATCCTGAAGTAATATTCTGCATAGATGCAGTAAGTTCTTTAGGTGGAGCCAAGATAGAAGTGGATAAGTGGGGAATCGATATCTGCATAACCTCAAGCCAGAAGTGTTTGGGTTTACCTCCTGGTCTTTCCCTTTGTTCTATATCGGAAAAAGCCCTGGAGGCAGCTAAAAAAGTTAAATTTAGAGGGACCTATTTTGACCTCCTGCAAATATACAATTACATTCAAAAGAAAGATTATCAATACCCTTCTACTCCTTCTCTGTCTCATATGTTTGCCCTTGATTATCAATTAGATAAGATATTAAAAGAAGGGTTAGATAACCGTTTTACCCGTCATGCTCAGATGGCAGATTACGTAAGAGCCTGGGCTAAAGATAAGTTTGCCCTCTTCGCGCAGGAACAATTTGCTTCTAATACAGTGACTTGCATAAAGAATACCAGAGAAATTAGTGTGGGTGAGTTGAATAAAGCATTAGGCGAAAGAGGTTTTATGATTTCTAATGGTTATGGAAAGCTGAAAGAGAAGACCTTCAGGATAGCTCATATGGCTGAACTTGGTCTTAAAGATATTAAAGAGCTTCTTTCTAATATAGATGATATTTTAGGATTATAAGGGGGATAGGAAATAAAAATGATAAAGATATTAGTAACTGACGGAATGGATAAAGGGTCTGTACAAACCTTAAAAGATATGGGACATGAAGTAGTAGAGCAATTCTTCGAACCTGAAGAATTAAAAGAAAAGGTGAAAGAATTTAATATATTAATAGTTCGTTCTGCTACCAAAGTCAGAAAAGAGATTATTGATGAAGCTCTAAAGACCGGAAATTTAAAGATGATTATTCGGGGTGGAGTGGGATTAGACAATATAGATGTTTCTTATGCTGAGTCACAAGGAATAAAAGTCAGAAATACTCCTAAAGCAAGTAGTTCGGCTGTGGCAGAGTTGGCTTTGGGACATATGTTTTGTCTGGCCAGGTTTATTGGAATTGCCAATGTTACTATGAGAGAAGGTAAATGGAATAAAAAACAGTATAAAGGAATAGAACTTTCCGGCAAAACCTTGGGGCTTATAGGATTTGGTAGAATTGGTCGGGAATTAGCCAAAAAAGCTAAAGCATTAGAGATGAAGGTTATCTACACTGACATCTTAGGGCCAGCCAAAGATTGTCCTGAATATTCTTTTGTTTCCCCGGATGAACTTCTTGCTGATTCTGATTTTATCTCCTTACATGTACCGGGGAATAAAGATAAATCTCCTGTGATTGGTAAACCAGAATTTTCCAAGATGAAAGATGGAGTATATCTTATTAATTGTGCCCGAGGTAGTGTGGTAGATGAGGCAGCTTTATTGGATGCCTTGAATTCCGGTAAACTTACCGGAGCGGGGATTGATGTATATCCCGAAGAGCCTCCCCAGAATTTGGAGCTGATAAGCCACGAAAAAGTTTCGGTGACTCCCCATATTGGAGCAGCTACCAAAGAAGCCCAAAAAAGGATTGGACAGGAGATTGTCTCTATTATCAAGGAAGATATTTAAATTAGTCGTGAGTGAATAAACCTAGCGTTTAGCGTATAGTATATAGCGAAAAACGAAAAGCGCAAAATGCAAAGCCATAGCTCAAAATTTAAAATTTAAATATGTAGTATCGTATATTGATTTTCATCTTTCTTATCTCGCATGCTATATAGCAAAAATGAAAAGATAAAGAAGCAAAAACAAAACTTAAAATTTAATATTGAGAGAAAAAGTTTTGAGTTTTGAATTATGGTTTTTTGCTTTTCATTTTAAGCTTTTAGCTGTATAATGATAACCGACAACTGAAAACTGCATTTGAAACTAACGACTAACGATTATTCACTAATCAGGGCTTTCAGAAAAAGGAAGTTCCTATACAATTAAAATAAATAAAAAGGGAGAAAGAAATGCCCATAATTAAACCATTTAAAGCTCTTAGGCCTGAAGCAGAGTTAGTGAGCAAAGTAGCATCACCGCCCTATGATGTTCTAAATAGCGAAGAAGCCCGTCAATTGGCAAAAGACAATCCTTATTCCTTTCTTCATATTAATAAATCAGAGATAGATTTAGACTCTTTCGTAGACCATTATGACCAAAAGGTTTACGAAAAAGCCAGGGAAAATCTTAATAGGATGATTGAGGAAAAAGTATATTATGCTTGTTATGCTTGGGATATGTTAATTCATTTTATTTTCCGAATTTCATAAGAAAGTATTATGGCTTCTGCAATCTCCTTCATAGAGATTCGTTTATCCATACTAGATTTTCTGATTAAAGAAAAAGCCTCACTTTCATTTATGTTCTTTTCTTCCATTAATATTCCCTTTGCTCTCTCTGTTTTTTTCCTGGTATCTAATTCTTCTTGAATTATTTTAGTCCTAACTATTAATTCAGTTTTTTCAATAGCTACTGCTGCCTGATTGGCAATGGTACTTAAAAGAGAAATCTCGGCTTTGGTAAACTTATAAGGCCTATTTGTATAAACATTAAGTACGCCAATAATTTTATCTTTTACCATCATAGGGATACTTGCCATAGAAACTAAACCTTCTTTCCTGGCAAGTTTTTTTTGCTTTGTATCGTTCCTCTTTTAATACATCAAAAATTATCTTTGCTTTTTTTTCTTTAGCTACCAATCCTACTATGCCTTCATTTAATTTTATGGTTCTTTTATTCAGATATTCCTGATGCATTGATTGAGTAGCCTTAATATTAAATTCTTGCTTTTTTTCATCTATTAACCATACATTACAAACCTTTGCTTTCATCACATTGGCAGTTAAAGTTACGATAAGTTTTAATATGTCCTCAAGATAAAGATCAGAAACTATAGCACTACTTATTTTATTTAATGTCTTTAAATAATCTTTATAATCTAAATTATTCATAATTCTTCATACTATCCATTAAGATAAATATTTTCTTTATTTAGTTAAAGCATTACAAACACTTTTATTTATAAAAAAGCCTGAAAAATAGATAATGATAATATTAACAGAACCTATCTCTCAGGCTTTTATCCTAAAAGTGTAGTATCGATTAGATACCTTGTGACGCTTGGTCCAGACTCTAATAATTAATTAGACGGAACCCTAGACACACTTCTGTAAACGTATTCAATTCACCGAAATTTTATCATCATTTATAAGCTTTGTCAATTTTGGCGTCCTCTAACTACCCCACTAAATCTTACACTAACCTAACAATTATTGGGATTTGGTGAATTTTTTCTTCCCTTATTTCACTTTACATTTGTTACATTTCTAATCGTTGGAGTAATAATTATTATAATTTATTTTTTATTTTAGCGGACATTGCCTTAATATGCAAGGGTGTAGTACCGCAGCAACCACCAATTAAATTTAGTCCTAACTTAACAAATTTTTCAGTATATTCAGCCATTATTTTTGGCGATGCAGGATATACTACCTTTTCCTTAACCAATTCAGGTATCCCCGCATTAGGCTCAACCATTAAATAAGTCTTACTTGTCTTCTTTATTATTTTCAAGACTTCATACAAAACTTCCGGACCATTTCCACAATTAGCTCCTACTCCATCTGCTCCTTCATTTTCAAGAACTATAACCGCTAAACCGGGTACTTTTGATGAAGATGATGTGGTAGACAGTCTTGATG
>NCRO01000159.1 GCA_002849045.2 Candidatus Sediminicultor secundus | reverse complement strand
CCACCATAGTCTTGATAGTCTCATCACTATGCACCGTAACCGTATAGCTGGTATCTCCCATTTTATATTAATCCCTCTTTATTTTACAGAACGAAAAAAATATTACAGTACTATTTTTAAATAGGGACCCTCCCCTGGCACCTAAAGGGTGACCAATAAAAAGCTGATTCGGTAAAATCAGACTAACTTCTTTTATTTTCTTAAATCTTCCGAACGATCAAAAGTAATCCGATAGGTTTCCAGAATTTCCTGATGCGTATTCTCTGCCTTTTCCCGGTCAATCACGATTTGTTGACCCCATTTATCTTCAAATATAATATAAGGATCCAGGCTGTTTTCAACTTTTTTTACCAGATCGCCTAAATTCCATATTTTTTCGCCATTAACTTTATCTGCCACCCAACTATTCACGTTTTGATAGCCTTCATTCACATTAGCGGCCAGAGCTTTTAATAAAACCACCACTTGTTGATCTGCCTTTTCGGGAATATTACTATTAAGAAAAGGATAAATTAGTTCCTTGGGTGCAGACTGATACCACTGTGGACCCCAGATATTCAGTAAATTTTTACTCAAGGGACAAAAAATCAGGCCGCCATAAATATAATAAGAAGGTAATGTTTCATATTCTTCCATAGGAACAAGTCGATCCTTTTTTAAAGAACGGGAGAGATTCAAATCGATGGATATTTTTTTACCCTCTCTTAAAATTTCCATCTGAATCTTCTCTCCAATCTGCTTTTTCTGAATGACATAAGTCAACTGGGTCCGTTCATTGGTACGGAATTCTATGGTTCCATCATTACCAATCGCATAATCTCCGATGGAAAGTAAAATATCGCCGGCCTGTAAATATCCATCTGCCGGGGATGCGGGGATAATCTGATTGACCAGAACACCACTTAGCCCTTCCTCCATTTGATAATATTTTCTTAAACCCTGATTTTCCATATCCTGCATACTCACCCCCAGACTGGGGTAACCATCATAAGTACCATCCTTCAAATCATCAAAAAAGTGACGAATAACCGGAACCGGTACCATATACCCGATATTCTGGGAAGAAGGAATACCCTGCATGACCACACCTACAATCTTATCATCAAAAAGAACCGGACCACCACTATTACCCGGATTGATTGCCGCATCGATTTGACCGGCTAAAAACATCGAAGAACTATGGACGTAAGGCTGATGTTCAATTCGGGAAATAATACCTTTGGTAATACTCAACATATCACCGCCCATGGGAAATCCATAGACCAAGACTTCCTGCTGGATTTCAGGTAATTCACCAAATAATAAAGCAGGTTCCCCTTCAAAAAAGGCGGGGTCTTCTACTTTTAATAGAGCCAGATCGGTTAAATGTGAAACGGCAACTACTTGCGCTTGATAACGTTCGGTTTCCCCATATTTCCGAACCTGTAAGAAAGTATGATCACTCACCACATGGGCATTGGTCAGAATAAGATTATTCTCAATAATACATCCTGATCCTGAACTACCCTGGGGTCCCCGCATGCTCCAGGGATTATAATAATCCGGTGAATTACTGACCGCATACACTTTAACAATTGCTTCCCTGACATCTGAAACGTCACTGGATACCGGGAAGGTAATACCAAATAAGAATATGGTAATAAAAAAGAATATTAACCTGACTTGATACAAATTGGGCAAAAGTAAATACCTGTTTAAACCTCTTGAATTATTTTGTTTTTTCATAATATGAACCTCTTTATCTAAAAATAATAATCGATTAACTTATCGCCAATGCAAGACTTTTATTCATTTTAACATAGATACTTAGCAAATCAAAACAGCAAATGGTTTTCGTTTTACATTTTCCACCAACACATTTTTCCTTCTTTAAAAACCGGCTTGATGCTTGGTTGATCACCTAAATAACTTAAGTGGGTAGAAATCGTGATGTGTGTAAACACCTATTGAGCTGGTAGTAAGTGAAGGCTTGTGGTTTTTTAAATTTTCCCAGTTCTTCTCCTGGGATAATTACCTTTTAGAAACTTAGGAAGACTTTAGAATTTTGAAATTCTTGACATTTTTAAAAAATATTATTTATTTAAGTGTGACAGAGAACCGTCCCCTGTCACATTACGAGGGGCATGATTTATCACATTTTCTCTGATTTCGGTATTCCTACCCATCTTGAAGTCCTGTCCATATATTCACGATATGCATTCCCATATACCTCAAGGCATTCACGTTCTTCGGGAATTGCATTATAAAAATGCGTAATTATTAATATGATAGAAAGCAATAAAAAAAGCCATGAAGCAGAAGCTATACCCGTTCCTATAAATATTAACGGTAGAGTAACATACATAGGATGCCTTGAATAACGATATAGTCCTTTGGTAACGGGTTTATCAACTGGGCTGGTAGCAACATTCACCCAAGCAATCGTCTGTAAAATTAATCCCAATAAGTAAACAGGCAGACCTATGGAAAACCATACCGTTCCTAATTGTAACGGTAGGAAAATAGAGTAGATAAAGATTGATAACATAATTATCTTTGAGAAAATGAAAATCTTATTCTCCGTCCCAGTAAGAATAGAGGCATGAATAGAAGCTGTTTTTTTAAATACGCCTTTACGAAATAAAACCACTAAAGGAAGAGGTAAGAGAACTAAAAGCATGAAAATCCAGGCATTCCATAAACCTATTTCAAAGACCGGTGTAATTGACATTTTTTTCTCCTTCTTTTGCTTTTTTGCCCGAGTGAGTATTTCGCCTAACCTTTCGAGTATATCTGAAGCTACGGCATCTCACCATCCGAATCAACTCCTGTTCGCTTTGCATAAGGAGGTTCTACAAGTAGGACAAACAGTCGATATTTTGACTGATATGTCTTAGCAAAACTTGAGCCGAAGACCGTCTCACAGAATAGTCTTCACTTGAATCTTGTAACAATTCAGCGATCGGTTTCTCTGCTTTTGGAATCCAATACTGAAAAAGTCCGTTAATAACAGTAATTTTAGCTGCTGGAGTATTCGCCCCCTTCAAAAGGATCAAGAGCAACTCTCCCATAACTTGAGAAGATGCGCCCTTAAGATGGTATTCCAGACCCTGAATACCGCGTAGTAAGCTTGCCATTCAGGTGGGGCATCTTTGTCGTGGTCCGGTCCTGCACTACTCCAAATTGGCCCATCAGGCATACCTTTGGCTACCTCGAAAAGTAATATCGGAAGAACTTCGCCTCACTTCTCCTCTTCTAATAATTCAAAAAATGCATCTACTACTTTGGGGTCAAACTGGATTCCGGAAAATTTTTTTATTTCCTTTTTTGCTTGGCTATTTGTCATCTTATTTCTATATGGTCTATAGCTAGTCATAGCATCATAAGAAGTAACAAGAAATGTTATCCTGGACAATACCGGAATCTCTTCACCCTTTATACCTCTTGGATATCCCTGACCATTATACCATTCATGATGAGAGAGTATAGACTCCGCTAGAGGCTTAAGCTTTGGGGATGATTCTGCAATACGGTATCCTATCTCGGGAATCTCTTTTACTATTTTCCACTCTTCTGCGGTCAAACTTCCCTTTTTCGCCATTATTTCATCAGCGAGCGCTAATTTTCCTATATTGTGAAAATTCATAAATAATTTCAGTTCTTCAAGCTTTATACTGGAAAGATTCAGCCTTTTTCCTATAAGGACGGCATAATCATCCATTTTTTTAATACGCGTCTTAGTTCTATAATCTCCTTTTTTTAAAATCATTCTAAGAGACTGTATAATACTTCTCTGAATAGGCACACTCTCCGCTATTTTAGTCTTATACATCCTATCTTCAGCTTCTTTTAATATATCAACCATATTTTCTGATGAAGACTTCTTTGTTGAAGCCCCAAATGAAATGCTTAGAGGCATCTCGGTTGTACTTTTTTCTTCACATAATACTTTAATTCTCTTTATAATGCTTCTTGCATTTTTTAAACTGGTCTTGGGAAGTATGGATATAAACTCATCTCCTCCCCACCTTGAAGTGATATCTTCTTTTCTAAAGCTTTCTTTTACTATATCTGCTATACTTCTAAGGAGCATGTCTCCCTTGGGGTGGCCATATACATCATTTATTAATTTAAGCCCATTTATATCTCCCATTACTATAGTTATAGGAAGCTGTCTTTCTGTGTCGAGTCTATTCAACTCTTCATCAAAATATGCTCTATTATAAAGTCCTGTAAGCCCGTCATGAAAGGATAGGTATTTTATTTTTTCTTCTGCTTTCTTTCTGTCTGTTATATCTCTGGAAATTCCAAATGTGCCAACAATCTTACCTTTTTTATCATAAAAGGGCATTTTTATTGTTGACACCCACCTATCCCCTTTTTCGTGCCATGTTTCTTTTTCTTCAATATCAATGGCAGGAATACCAGTTTTTATTATATTTTGCTCATCATCATATGCCTGTTTGGCATGTTCTTCAGAGAAAAAATCAAAATCTGTCTTTCCCACTGCCTCGTCCGGATTTTTTATACCAAATCTTTCAGCCAATGCTTTATTTGTTCGAACAAATCTGCTTTTCAGATCTTTAAAATATATACTGTCTGTGCTGTGCTCCATAAGAGCACTTATCATTTGTGATTCACTGATAACAAATTTTTCATTTTTTCTTTTTTTCGCCATTTTACATTCTCCTTAATATTTCCTACATCATTTTTATTAAGTAATAATTCTTCTATAAATTGATAAAGGAGTTTTTATCTCCAATACTTTTACTATTACTTCTTCACTCTTCTAATGTTTATATTATACTTTTTAATTCATCCACTCTTTCCTCCGGCAGAGTATCATTTAAATGTCCCTGCCCCCAACTAATAGTATTATATAATATTATGGGGTCTATAGCATAGTATTATGGGGTTAAGTCTTGCAATATCACTTTTCATATCTCCCCCCAATTTTTTTAATATCAAGAAAGATCGTTTGTATAGTATTTCTTCTGGAAGTGATGTAATAAATTGCTCCTGAAAATTATATCC
>NCRO01000158.1 GCA_002849045.2 Candidatus Sediminicultor secundus | reverse complement strand
CTGCCTCCAAGTCATTTCTGCCGGCTAAATCACTAGCGGTTGCTTTTTCAAAGGTTAAATTAAGGCCGGCTCTCTCAGCAGCAATCAAGGAATCTACTACTCGGTCAACATCTCCCCCAGCCAGGAAATGTGCTTCTAATTTATCAATGGAAACGTCCAAGCCTGCTTTAGTGGCTTTTATTAAGGCGCCAACAATCTTATGAGGCGGCACCCTTCTAAGTCTCATACCCACTAAAGTAAAAATTCCCACCTTTACTCCTGCCGCTATAGCTGAAATC
Organism: Candidatus Sediminicultor secundus; assembly: GCA_002849045.2. The sequence continues at coordinate 4,193 of NCRO01000158.1, read as the reverse complement.
CATAATCCTACCGGTATAAATTGAAAGAAAATATAGATTATAAAAATAACTACGATAATTGGAATCAACGGAACCAATAACTCAAACATTTTTTTACCTCCTTATTTTAAAAATAATATTATTTTTCAAATAGACAGGCAAGACGCCTGCCCTACTGACTTCATAAAGCCCTATCCGTAACATTGACTGTTTCGACTACTATCTTATTGCCTTCAACGCTTATTATTTTGATTTTAGTATTAGAATCAACGTATTCTCCCCGGGTAAGGGCATTTAATTTTTTATCATTAACCTCTACTATACCAGACGGACGTAAAGGCGTAATAGCTATGCCTTCTTTTCCGGTTAATCGTTTTAAATCTTTCGTCCCTACCGTATATCCCAATTCCTTTTTCTGTTCTGTAGAAAGGACAAATTTTCTCCAGGTTCGAGTAGAAGGAATATATTTAATTAATAAGAAAAACCCTATTACGGATACGCCCAGGGCAATCAAGATAGAATAAGTCGCCTGGACAATATTCCCAAAAGTAAGAAATATGCTGGCCAAAATAGCAGCAACTCCGCCTATTCCGGCCAGACCGAACCCGGGAATAAAAAATATTTCTGCCAAAAGCAAAAGAAGACCGATTGCAAATAGGATAATTGTTTCAAATCCTGCTAAGCCGACAATTATATGTCCTCCAAAAAATAAAGACAGAGAAATTATTCCTACCGACCCGGCAATTCCCCAACCTAAGGTCCAAAATTCAATTATAAGCCCTAAAAAACCTATAGACAATAATAGTGGACTTACTACAGGATTGGTAACAAATCGGCTTATATTCTCTGCCCAATTTGGATAAATGTATACTATTTTAGCATCTTTAAGATTTAGGAAATTTAAAACTTCTTCAATACTCGAAGCCTTATCGTCTACAAAATTTAATTTTACAGCTTGTTCAGCATTTAAAGTTAATATTTTATCTTTTTCTATTATATCTTTAATTTCTATGTCTTTGTCAACCATAGCGGCTGCTATATCTTCCGAACGCCCTCTACTTAAGGCAGTAGAAGTAAATTCAGCCCTTAAGGCTGAAATATTTTTTTCATCTGCCGGCCTTGGTTCTGCTGCACCGATACTGGCACTTTTATCTATTAGAATATATTCTGCAGATAGAGCAATTAGAGCTCCGGCAGACCATGCTCTATTTTTAATGTAGGCTACGCTTGGTATATTCAGGCTCATTACCTTATCTCTTATTTGAGTAGCAGCATCAACCCTTCCTCCGAAGGTATCAATTTCTAAAATAACCGCTTTTGCCTTGTTTAATACCGCTTCTTCTAAAGCTCGCTGAACATAAGAAGATAAACCTAAGTCAATTGTTCCTTTAATAGAGACTAAATATACTTCATCTGTTTCATTTGCGTAAGCGTTTAGAGCAATTAAACTAAAAATTATAAATAGAGTTATAATTATAAGAAATACCTTGCGCTTTTTATTTAAATTAGATTTTATTATCAAATAATTTACGCTCCTGAGTTAGTCGTTAGTGAATAGTTATTTAATTGGCCAATTCTCCAATTGACCAATTTACCAATTAATTAGTTGTTAGTATATAATTATAGCATAACAAACTAGTTAAATAGTTTAATTCTAAAAATTTATTAACCATTAACCAGTTGACTAAATAATTAAACGGTATAGGAATTTCCTTTTTCTGTAATCCCTGTTTTAGTAGATACTCGCTTAGCAAAGCAAGCAAAAGGTAGTAAAACAGAGAGGGCACAATTCATTGTGCCCCTACAAAAGAAAAGTAGAGGCACGGCGTGCCGTGTCTTCTTGTACTAACGACTATTAACTATTCACTAACGACTAATTTATCAACGAATCTAGATATATATTTAAATTAAAAAATTATAAAAACGAAGAAAGACTCAAAATACTTACCAAAGCAAGTCTGAGTCTTTCGTTCTTAACATTAATTTTTTGCATTATCCAGTAAGTCCCGTACCATTTTATTAACTATTTTCCCATCTGCTTTTCCCTTTAATTGGGGAATAATTTCTTTCATGGCAGAACCAATGTCTTGTAGGCCTTTAAATCCAAATTTTATAATATTTGCTTTTACTATTTTCTCTACTTCTTCCTCAGATAATTGTTCAGGAAGATATTTTTTCACTATTTTAATCTCTTTTTTTGCCTTATCAGCAAGTTCCGGTCTTTGAGCTTTGGTAAAAATATCTAAAGATTCTTCTAACTTTTTTAAATTGTTGGCTACTATCCCAATAACTTCATCTTTGGTTAGCTTATCCTTTTTAGATATTTCAGCGTTTTTAATTGCTGCCCTAATTAATCGTAAAGTCGATAATTTTAATTTTTCGTTTCCCTTTAATGCCTTTTTCATATCATTAAAAATAACTTCTTCTAACGATAACCGTTTTGACATCTAAAATCTACCTCTTTTTTTCAGTTTCCTCTGAGCAGCAAGCGCTTTCTTTTTCCTTCTCACGCTTGGTTTTTCATAATATTCATGACGCCGAAGATCGGATATTATTCCACTCTTCTGACATTCCTTTTTAAATCTTCTAAGGGCGTGATCCATTTCTTCATTATCTTTAACTTTTATTTTGGCCATATTTACACCTCCCATCTTCTGCATATTAGGTTAACAAAATGATACGTTATGGCGAAATTGAAATAATATCATTCTGTTTATCAAATTTAATTATAAAACATCAAGTTTGAATTACTTTTAAACTATCCAAATAAATATCCTTCATATTATATAATACAAATATATATTTTTCAAGAAAATTAACTAACAGAAATTAATCAAGTAGTAGTTAATTCGTAATACAAAACTCCTATATTATTATATTAAACAAGCCTTATGTCAAGTCTTTTTACTAACAACTTTTTTTAATAATATTTTTTATCTATCTTTTTTATTTTAAAAAATTCCCTATTATGACCCGGACACACATATTACTGTAAATTTTAGTAGTGTATTCAGATAAACAACATTAAAAAAATTACTTTTGTTTTTCCTATCTTCTTTTTTCTCTTGTACCTTTTCTTTCTCTTTACACTATACGCATTACGTAATACGCGATACAAATGTTACTTTAAACTTTAGTGGGGTAGTTAGATATAAAGAAGAATGCTATTTTTTCTATCTTTTCTTTCGCTTTCTTAACTTAATACTCAATACTATATACTCGAGTCTATATTTAATAATTTGACAAAAACCCTCTACAATATTATATTATATACAACCAATCAAACTAGTCGTTAGCATAATTCGTATCTCGTATCTCGTGAATCGTATCTCGTTAAGAGAATAGAAGTCAGAAGACAGAACTCAGAAACCAGAATGAAAAAACATAAATGTCATTGCGGGTAACAAAGTGACGAAGCAATCTTGATTACGTATCGAGTATCGAGTATCGAGTAATATAGTGTGGATTGTGGAGCGTTTAGCGTATAGTGATTCAGTATCGATTATTAGTTACCCTATTAAAATAAAAGGAGATTTAGGATAGACTATGTTACGAATATTAAGAAAAAAGATGAAATTTATAATAATTTTACTGGTTGCCTTTTTTGGCATTTCTATTTTTTATGGCTTAGGCCAATACAGGTCCAGCCAGAGGCAATCCTACTATATTGCCGAAGTAAATGAATCAGGTATCACCTCTAACCAGCTGCAAAGTGTCTTTTTAAACACTATCTCTCAATATGATGATGCTACCCTTTCCAGCTTAGACCAGTCTGCCATTGTTTCTTTTAAAAAAAATATATTAAACCAACTAATTGACCATGAACTTTTATATCAGCAAGCTCAAAAAGAGAAGGTTAAGATTTCCAATGATGAGATTAATTTAGAAATTGACAAGATTAAAGATAATTTCTCTTCTCCCGAAGAATTCAATGAAGCCCTAAAAGTAAATAATATTACCCTCGTTCGACTCAAAGAGGATATAAAAAGACAATTAATGATAAATTCTGTTTTAGAAGAAACCAGGAACCAGGTGAGCATCAGCGATGAGGAATTATTAGAATATTACAATGAAAATAAGGAAAGTTTCTTTGAACCCGAGCAAGTTCACGCCCGCCATATATTGGTTGAAACTGAAGAAGAGGCAAATAATCTTCTTCTACAGCTTAAAGAAGGTCTTACTGATTTTGCTGAATTGGCTAAAGAAAAATCTAT